>JAEORM010000160.1 GCA_016840905.1 Candidatus Gerdarchaeota archaeon
TCAAAGTTATTAAAACTAAAATCCCCGCTTGTGGCGATCATTGCTTAAAATACAATAATTGTCAATGGATATCTAATTTTGAATCGAAGAAAAGTAGTAGTAAATACAAATTAACAAAAACAGGTTTAGAATTGGCTACTAATATTTCAGCAAAGAATATTAATGATAAGTTATTGCAAGATTACATCATTGAAGCAATAAGCCAAATACAATTGGTTGATATTATACGTTCTTTACTCTTATCAGTAAAAGAATTATCAATTGAATATTTGGTTTCAACCTTATTAGAACAAACAGATTTATCAATAGATTCAATTCGTATTAATACTCGGGATATACTAAATTTATTAGAAAATCTACATTTATTAAAGCAAAGAGAAGGAAAAATTACTGCTTATGTCTAGAGAATAATAATTAAATAGTTATAAAAACAAATAATGTGTTGATTTACCATTAAGGGAAAAATTATTTTATTCAAGGAATATTATCCTTAATAGAGTTACAATGGGTCGTGCCTAATAATGTCATTAAAGAACGTTCAAAGTTCATTACTTAGTCAAATCGGATTTTCGGAAATAGAACAACAGGTGTATTTGACTGTTCTGGGAATAGGGAATGCCGCTTTAGGAGAAATTTACCTCCAAACGGGTGCTCCTTTAGAGGAAATACAACAAACCATTCAAGATTTGACCAATAGAGGTTATTTAAAGAAAATAGAAGGTAAAATAAATCGTTACATTGCAGTTGAGCCTTTTCTAAAGGGCTTTCTTTTTGTAGAGAAAGAATTCCAAAATGATATCATAGGGATTGAAAATTCACTCATTAATGTTTTTGATACTAGTTATGAGGAATTAGTCCAAAAAATGGAACAATTCAAAACCTCCATAACTCCTATCTATGACAAAATAACTGAGGAACTACGAACATCCAATGAACAACTAAAAATGGATCTTACCAATTCTATTTATCGTCATTCTGATAAGATTTCAAGCCTAGCTGAGGATTTTGATCTTGTGCTTACTGATGGGTTTTCAAAGACCTATTTGTCAATTAGTAATGAGCTTTCTAATTTGAGCAATGAAATTAGTGTTATATTAAGGGAAGAATCTGATAAAGCAACTGAAAGATTACAAAAATTCGAAGCTTTAACTAATAAAACAATTCAGGATATGCTAGCACCAATAGAAAAAGCCATTCTTGATTATCAATCAATTGTTCCTGAAAGAGCCAAGGTTTTTCTCGATAATCATAATTCAGAAATAAATGAGCTTCAGAAGAATATCAAATCCATTGTGAAAACCAGTATTAAAGAACTTACTGAATCACTAAAGGATTTTGACAAAGAAGTAAATGAGGTAATCAGTCAAATTTCCACTGATTATGGTACTGTTATTACAAATTATAAGAAAGCTTCTCATGATATTTTTGATACTGAAAAAGGTAAAGTTGATGAGACAGCTGCAAAACTAGTTGATACAATAGGTAAAAACATAGATAGTTTAGCTGTTGAAGCAGCAGCACTTAAAGAGAATATTGATGAAATAGCAAAAGCTGGTTTATTGAAACGACCCGACCCAGCTATTGTTGAAGCAGCAAAACAGCATACTGATGCAATAACAAGTGCTTCTCAGAAAATTAAAAGTAGCTATGACGAAGTGATAAAAGCTTATCAAAAGAATATTCTAGATGCAATTGCCACTTTAATTAAGAATAATGATGCTGTTCTCGCAGAGCAACTTAAAGCTGGTAATGCTAAATTTAAGGAAATAAAAATTAAATTGGCTACCAAATGGGCTCAAATATCAGCTCAATATGAAAAAGACATCACTAATAGTATCAAAGATTTGCTAAAAGACAGCAACCAAAAAATAACTACTATTATAAAGGAAGCTTTTGATTCAAGCAGTCAGACATTGGATCAAGTTAAAGGTAGTGTCTCAGAAATCCTTGTACCTTTAAGGGATGTTATTTTCAGAGATTTGGAAGATGCATTAGAAAATCTATTCTTGAATTCAACAAAGCGATTAAGATATCACAATGATAGTAATAATAAGGCACTTGAAACTATAAAATACTTAACTGATGATATGAAATTTGCCTTTAAATCACAAGTACAAGAAGAATTAGGCAAACCAAAGCAAATTGCTTCTGATATGATAACTGAATACACTTCGACTCTTGATAACTATCTTACAACCTTAGATAGAGATCACAATGCAACCTTAGATCAAATTGGTAAAGCTGCTGAGATCTTCTTGAATACTATCAAAGAATCATTCAATAGTTCTAGTGCAAACATCTCGAGTAGATTGGCAGGAATAATCTATAAGGTTAATGAAACAAAAACCTACTTACAAGAAATAACCAGTTCAGTTGATCAAATAATACCAGTACCACGTCATCATTCCATTATTATTTATGGAAATACTAACTCAATGGCAGCAATCTATGATATGTTATTGCGAACAGTTTCAACATGCACACTTGTTGTGCCAACAATAGATCAGAATTTAGTAGATTTGCTAACAAAACAAATTTCCAAACGTGTAAGGGTACGGATACTAGCTGATGTCGATCCCTTCAGAGATGAAGCAGCTATTACAGCATTAAAAGAAATGGGTAATATTACAATATGGCAATATACAATGAGAGATTTCTATGCAGTCACCAGAGATGGTGCTGAGGTATTACTTGCACCTATTACTCGAGACGGAGAATTAACAAGTTTTGTTACAGAACAAGATGCCCTTGTTCGTGCAGTGCAACAAATAATTAATGCTTCATTTATGGCTCGTTCAAAAGAGATTTAATCTCTTTTTTTCTTTTCTCTTCTTTTTATTTTTCATTAAATATTGTTAGTAATTTTTTGATACCATTGAACCATAATTCAAGACTAGTTTTAATTAGATCATGAGCTTTAGGTGATAGATGCCAGATCTTTAGTAGATCAAATTCTCTTTGAGCAACTAGAAAGAAGTTTTTCAAACATGATAAGACAGCTGCTTTCTTTTTCAAAAGCTTTTGAGGATTGGGGGGGACACCTTTCCCTTCTCTTTCAGCAACTTTTTCGATCATTCCTAAAATCCCTAAACAAGCACTTTCCAAGAGGATATCCAAAGAATTAGTAAAAGGAATACAGAACCTAAAAGCAGGGAGATTCAAAAGAATAAGTGGTTTACCATCAGGATCAAGATTTTCCATATCCAACAAATAAATAGCTTCTTCTTCATTTTCAGCAAATCGAATGAAACGCTTATCGGGGAGAAGATTGAGTTTGGTAGTAGTAAAAGTAAGGTCCTCCAAAGCTAACAAGCGAAAGTGTGAGGGATCATCCAATTCATCAATGAAATATTCGCTTTCAATCAATAAACCATTAGTTTGTTGATAGAATAATTTGAGATAATCAGGTAAGTCCATGTCTTTAAAGTACAGAAGCTCGGAAATATGTATGGGGGTAAGTTCATTACTGAAGGTAATTTCTATTCTGGAATCATCAAGATATTTGTCTAAAATTAAAATATCGCTCAGCTCCTAGGGAAATATTGTATCTAACAAGAAATAAGGACAAACAAAAAAATAAAGTTGTTGAAGTAAGCTAAGCTTACTTCTTCATTAATTCAATCATTTTATTATAGCCGATCTCAAAAGCTTTCATATTGACAGCAACAATTTTCTCATTGCCACCAAAACGGATATCAAGAGCTTTTTTGAGCGATTCTTTGGTCAGGGGGAAACCAGGGATAGCAAAAAGTGCGCCAACAAGTACAGTGTTTTGGGTTCGAGTATCACCTGCTTGAGTAGCAAGATCAAAAGCGTTTAGAACGTAAATGTGGTCAGTGAATTTCTTGATGATATCAATGATTTCTTCTTGCTCGGGATATTTAGCGCCTTTTTTAGCGCTTAAGCTTGGGGGAACAATTTTATGACTGTTCATAATGACATACCCAATCTTTGGTTTGATTTTGTTCATAGCTCGAGCGGTTTCACTGATTTCAAAGCTCAATAAAATATCTGCTCTGCCATCGGGGATAAGAGGACCACTAACAGGACCAAAACGGATTTCAGTATTAACAACACCACCTCGTTGGGCCATGCCATGAATTTCACTTTGGACAACATAAATGTCTTGAACTAAAGCGGCATTACCCAAAAGATTGGCTGCGGTTAAAACACCGGTACCACCGACACCAGCAATTTCAATTTGATAAGGTTCTTTTAACTCAGTCATCTTAATCACCCCTCATAGTAAAAGCTTCATAGGGACAAACAGCTCGGCAGACACCACAACCAATGCAGGTAGATTCATCCACATGAGCTTTCTTCTTGTCAGCATCAAAAGTGATTGCCGGGCAAGCAAAAGTTCGAACACAAGTGCGGCAACCAATGCAAATAGACTCATCAACATAATAAGTATCAAGTTTCTTCTTGGCAGCTCTCACTTGACGAGAGTGTTCTAAAGCACAATCACGTCTCGAGATAATAACAGTTAATTCATTACTATCGATCGCTTTACCAACAACCTCAATAGTATCTTTAAGTTGATAAGGATCAATAATATGGAGATTTTTGATACCAATACCTTGACAAACTTGTTCAATAGTGATAATACCAGCAGGATCACCAAAAGCAGTAATACCTAATTCGGGGGTCGGTTGTCCACCTGTCATAGCTGTTAAATGATTGTCCACTATTACTAGCACAAACTTGGCATTATTTACTACTGCATTTATCAATGCTGGTATTCCCGTATGATAGAATGTGCTATCACCTATTACTGGTATCACTACTTGATTTGTTGCTTGTGCAATACCATTAGCTATTCCAATTGATGCTCCCATTGCTACTGTTGTGTCCACAGCGTTTAATGGCGTCATGAATCCTAAAGTATAACAACCTATATCTCCTGGCATTATTGGATCCAATTTTCTCTCTTTTGCTGCTTTCTTTATTGCAAAGAATGTTGCTCTATGTGGACAGCCGGGACATAGCTCAGGTGGGCTATTTGGTAATTGCTCATTTACCTCTTTCATTGATGGTAAATTGCTTTCTTTCTTTTTAGCTTCTTTTCCTAAGACCATATTTATTGAATTCATTACTATTAGTGGGTTCAATTCATTAGATATTGGTATGATTTTTTCTTTTCTACCAAATATCTTTGTTTTGAGTCCATTTTCAGCTGCTAGTGCTTTTATTCCCAATTCTAAATATGGTTCTACTTCTTCTGCTATGAGACATTTGCTGTGTTTTTTAAGCAACTCAACTATTTTTCCTTCAGGTAAAGGATTACTAAAACCGATTTTGTAAATAGTTGGTTTGATACCTAGTTCTCTTACTGCATCTTTTACATACGTGTAAGTTACTCCAGAAGTTATTATTAGGAGTGGATCTTTTCCTTCCTCAACGACATTCCACTCAGAGCTGTTAGAATATTCCTTTATTTTTTCTAATTTCTCCATTAATAATGGCTTTGTTCTCCTGGCATTTCCTGGTAAACAAACGAACTGATCGGGATTCTTTACGAAAGTTCCTTTATGATCTTCTTTCTTTGGTATGTCTCCCAATACCACTGGTCCTCTTGAATGACTCAACCGTGTGGTTGATCGAAGGATAATCAATGATTCCCATTTTTCTGAAAAATCATAAGCAAATTTTATCATATCAAGAGCTTCTTGTGGAGTTGATGGTTCCATACAAAGTGCATGTGCTGCTAAAGCATACATACGAGTATCTTGTTCGTTTTGACTGGAATGGAAGCTGGGATCATCAGCAATACACATAACAAACCCACCTTTCATCCCTCCAAATAGCGCTGCGGTGAAAAACGGATCAGCTGCAACATTCAAACCGACATGTTTTGCTGCAGTAAACGATCGCAGCCCACTCCAGGCAGCACCTAAAGCAACTTCAAAAGCTACTTTTTCATTTATTGACCATTCCGCATGCATTCCAGTAGCCTTACCAAAATGAGCTATTGTCTCCATAATCTCTGTAGAAGGAGTTCCAGGGTAAGCTGCAGCGACATCTACACCCGCTTCCAGCACACCTCGGGCAATAGCTTCATTGCCACTCAGAAGCATTTTGGTTACTTTTTCTGCCAATTTTTCTTTACCTTCTGTTTACTACTAATTTGTTTATTTTTTTATGAAAACTACTATGATAATCCTGTTAGACTACTCTTGAAGAGAGCTAAACAAGGCAAAGACTATCAAATTCGTAACTCTTCATACACATACATCTATATATAATTTCTTTCAATTGTTCGAAGTTTTACTTTAACTGGCAAAAATTTTTTAATATCCAATACTAACTTGAATTTCAATAAAAATACTTAGTAGTGTTTCCTATGGATTTAATGCAGTGGATTTGGTTAATTATTATCTTTGCTTTTTCCTTTATAGCAACTTTTTTCCTTACCTGGTTTCTAAGTAAATTCTTCTTGAAAAAGGGTATTTATGGTCATGATGTCCATAAAGCAGACAAACCAAAAGTAGCTGAGATGGGTGGTGTTGGTATAGTAATTGTTATGCTTATTGTTACTATTTGTAGTATTTTTATTTTCCCAGATTATTGGCAATTTTTCACGGTCGCTTCAATAGTTATTTTACTTGTCGGTTTGATAGGTATCTGGGATGATTTGAAAGCATTAAGTGCAATAGTTAAACCTTTCCTTTTGATTTTTCCTAGCATTCCATTGATAGTTTGGCAGCTAGTAGCCAATCGTACCTTTGATCCTACTGGTTTGCTTCTCTTTATACCCAGACCATATCTTCCATTGATCGGTAGTATTACTATTACTATCGTTTATTGGTTGCTTGTACCTTTTGCGATCACTGTTTTATCTAACGCTACAAATATGTTGGATGTAATGAATGGTTCAACACCAATTACTATGTTATTTGTTTCCGGTACGGCTATTATTTCTACTATTGCACTTGAGCAACAAAATAAAGCAAACATTTCAACCTATCCAGGAATGGTTTTAGCAGTAATGTTATTTGGTTGTTTATTTGCATTTTATTGGTTCAATAAATATCCAGCAAAAATTTTCTGTGGGGATACAGGTAGTTTAACCATTGGTGCGGTTATTGCATTAGTAGCTATTTTTGGTCGGATTGAAATAGTTATAGTAATAGCTATGATGCCTCAAATAATGAATTCTTTCCAAATCATTCATAGTGTTCGAGGTTTTCGAGAACGCAGGCAAATAAAAGAGCGACCCACTATTGTTTTGGAAACAGAAGAAATTAAAGCTAATCCTAAAGAGGAGGCACCACTAACACTAACACGATGGATTGTTGCTAAACAACCTTTGAAAGAAAATGAAACGGTTGCATCAATGGGATTCATCTCTTTATTCTCATCTGTTTTAGCTTTGATAACATTAGCATTAATTTATGTAGCACTTTAGCATTTTTTAGCTAATTTTATCCCTTTTTTTTACTATTTTTTCATCAAAATAACTAATGTATTCTGTAGGTAATATCCCTATTAATATTAGAAAATGTTCTTGGTCTCACATTGGTTTTTAACTAGAAACTAGCTTATTCTAGGTATAGGTGAGGAACATTGGAATCTTTTATCAAAAATATAACTGAAAAAGAACAAGTACCAAAATTATTCTCAAATGAAGAAGAAAAGCATGATTCAGAAAATGTAAACAATGATTTGCGGAAAATCATTGAAAATATCCAAGCGAAAATCTTAGTTGTTGGTGTAGGTGGAGCAGGCAATAATGCTATTACTCGCTTGAATGAATCAGGAATCATTGGTGCAGTTACTCTAACTGCCAATACTGACGCTCAACAACTTCTCTACTCTAAGAGTCATAAAAAAATGCTTCTAGGTAGAGAGCTCTGTCGAGGGTTAGGTGCTGGTAATGATCCACAAATCGGTGCAGAAGCAGCAATAGAATCTACTGAAACCCTCAAGGGAATCTTATCTCAAGTTGATATGTGCTTTATCGTTTGTGGTCTTGGTGGCGGAACAGGTACAGGAGCAGCTCCTGTTATTGCTAGAATAGCTAAGAGCCTTGGTGTTTTAACAGTATCAATATGCACATTACCATTTGATGTTGAAGGTCGAAACAAATCGCTAAATGCAAAGGAAGGTTTACGACGACTATATGAAAGCAGCGATACAACAATTGTTGTTCCCAATGAAAAATTGATTGAAATAGCTCCCGAATTATCCTTGAAGGAAGCATTCCTTGTTGCTGATGAAATCCTTATACGAGCTGTCAAAGGCGTAACTGAAATCATTAATCGCCCAGGTGATGTCAATGTTGATTATGCTGACATCCGAAGAGTTTTGGGTGAAGGTGGTGCTGCTATCATTGGGTTAGGCGAATCAAACAGTCCTGAAAATCGTGCTAAAGAAGCAGTAGAAGATGCACTAAACAACCCACTCTTAGAGGTAGATATTCGCACAGCTAAAAGTGTACTCTTAAATATAACTGGTGGTCCAGATCTAAACCTCAAACAAACTGAGGAAGTTATTCGTGCTGTAACAGATCAATTAAGCAGTGACATTGTCGTAAAATTCGGTGTTTTAATTGATCCCGATCTTACAAACGTTATACGATCAACCATTATCGTTAGTGGTGTAAGAAGTCCATATATCATCTCTAATATTCAAGATGCTAATTCAGTAGAAACAGAATTTGATCTTGAAGAAGATTTAGATTTAGGAATTGATACATTCCAATAAGAAAAATAGAAGAGTATAGACTCTTCTTTTCTTTTTTAATTAATTAATCCTTGAATGCAGTTGTAGTTGAAGTTGAGGTGGTAATTGGTTTACTTTCTTGGCTAATTTCTATATCTTCATCCAAAAAAGATTCTTCTTTTTGTGAAATTTCAGGTTCTTTTATCGGATAGTCAGAACCCATTAAACCTTTTCTTGATGAATAAAGGAACCCAAAGATCGTAATAAAGGTTAAAATTACTGAACTGCCCAGAAGCACATACATAGGCAAAACGAATTCAGCTATTGATGAAACTATAGCCATACCAAGTAATTGAGCAACTCCTTGAGCCAATTGTTGGGTACCAAATACTCGTCCTTGCTTTTCATAGGGAACGGTTTCTTGAATGATTGTTGAAGAAGGCACATTAATTAAAACAGATAAAATACCATAAATGCCCAGAACAGTAGCTATAACATAAATATTTCTTGAAATGGAAAAGGCATACATAGAAACAGCAACCACTAAAAAGGTAAAATTAATGATCATGATTTTTCTATTCAATTTACCAATGGACATCAGAATTAACGCTGTTATTATACCCGTTGCACCCATGAGCGCTTGCACTAAACCATAAGCTAGTTGCCCTAAATTCATTTCCCCTTGAAGAATTACTATAAACAATACATTGATCGCCCCAAAAGCAAAGGTCAGTGCTGAAAAAATAACTAGCATATAACTGATTTTAGGGTATTCGCGAATGGTTCGATAACCAATTTTCATATCTTTTACAAAACTTTTCATTTCAACCCTTAAGTTTTGACTTTTCTCTCGCACTACTTTTGGAGGTTTCTTCCCTACCTTAAAGATTAACCCGATCAATGTTCCTGAAACAAAGAAGGTACAAGCATCAAAGATAAAACTTCCCAAATAGCTTTTAGAAGCTAAAACACCTGCTAACACATAACCAACGATTGTAGCAATTTGGAAAACCGTTGAACCAATTGAATTTGCGATAAGTAAGTTCTTTTTCTGGACAATTAATCTGGTATAAGCGCTTCTTGCTGGAAAGAAGAAAGCCGCAGCTGTCGAATTAATAAAGAGCAATACCATGAGAAGCCAAATAACATGTTTTACACTAACAACAACGACAATTGTAGACATCCCTGAATCATAAAATCCATCCATAAAACTGTAGACTAGTAGATACCCATGAGAAAATAGTACATAAACAATAACAAAACCAATTGAAGCAAAACAACTAATGATGTTGGAAAAAAGCATAATTTTCCGCTGATCTAATCTATCTGTATAAACACCCGCAATTGGAGCTATAAATACAAATGGTGCAAGCCAAATGAAAGCTAAAATCCCCATCATTAAGGGACTTTTAGTGAGTTCATAAATAAGAAATTCTAATGCTAGCCCTGAAATTGCTCGTCCTATATTCTCAATGAATTGAGCAGTAAACAAAACCATGAAAGCTTTATTTCTTAGCACTTCTCCTATTGAAGGTTTATTATCGAAACCTATAGATTCTACTACAGTTGCAGACATTAATTATTAAGCTCCAAGTTTTCAATCGATGTTGAATATTTAATTATATTTAAAGATAAGCTATATCCTATTAAGAAAATATATGCTTGGTCACAAAATATAAAGCAGATGGTCAGTTTTTACCAATAAAGAGAGTAGAATTAAATTCTTGGATATTGACAAAAGATTTTAAAGCAATTTACATCTTTTGAAAGTAACGTTTGAATTACTTGATAATTCTTAGTGAACAATAATAACATGGAGTGTAAAGAATGAATATTGGAGAATTCTTTAGTCGCAGCAGAAGATTATTAGTACACAGCAAAAGACCTGATCGAAAAGAAATTTGGCTTACAGTTAGAATTACAGCAATCGGTATCCTACTTATAGGTTTAGTTGGTTATATTATTCATATCTTGTTCACAGTAATTCTTCCTAATAGAACTTAAAAAATCGGTTTATAGTCAAAATATCTTTATTGCTATATTCCTATAATTTTTTAAGAATAGAAAAACTCCAGCAAAAGCATCCCTGTAGTGGGAGCTGAAAATAGTTTAAAAGTTCTAAAAAAAGATTAATAAAGTAATGAAAATCCTTTGAAATTAAATGGGTTGATAATATATGACTATCTGGACACTTCGAGCAACTATTGGTCAAGAAAAAGCAATAGCTAAACATATTCGAAAGAAGATTGAAACAAAGAGTATTGGTGTTTCTTCCTTACTCATACCTGAATCCTTACGTGGGTATATCTTTATTGAAGCTGATTCAATCGATAAAATTGATCAAGCAATAGTTGGAATACCTCATGTTCGAAGTAAAGTTGTTGGAGAGGTTGATATAACAGAATTAGAAGGATTCCTCGTACCAAAACCAACCATTGAAGGATTGCATGTTAATGATATTATAGAAATTATTAGTGGTCCATTTAAGGGTAGTCGTGCAAAGATTAACCGAATTGATATTAGTAGAGAAGAAGTAACAGTCGAGCTTCTTGATTCGCAAATACCCATTCCTATAAAGTTACACTCTGATTTCTGTAAAGTAATTGAGAGTGCTGCTGGAGAACCAGTTGTAGATGAATTCGAAGCTTTAACACAATCTACTGAAGACCAAGAAACAAAATCAGAAACAAAAGATCGACCAAAAGAGAAAAAGAAAGAAGAAGAGGAAGAAGAAGACGTTTTCTCTGAATTCTTCAAACCCAATACTTAAACTACCTTTTTCCCTTTTTTATATCTCTTTTTATTTTATTTTCAATCAATTAACAAAGCTTTTTTATGTGACTGATATCTGAAAATGATTGAATTTGAGAATCATTTGTATAAAAAAACTTATGTTTGAATATACAAACAAATAAGTGATTCGACTTTAAAAAAAATAAGAGGCTATGAATTGTGTCAAAAGTAAAAACTGGGAAAATCCTAAGAATCTCAGGACCTGTAGTTGAAGCTGATGGGATGCTTGGAAGCTCCATGTATGAAGTCTGTAAAGTTGGAAACGAAGGGCTTATCGGCGAAATTATTAGGATCCAAGGAGATATCTGCACAATCCAAGTATATGAAGAAACAGATGGTATCTTTCCCAATGAAAAAGTAATCGGGACTGGTGCAGGTCTGAGTGCTGAATTAGCTCCAGGTTTAATTGGTCAAATTTATGACGGTATTCAACGACCTCTACCTTCAATTCTTGAACAAACTAAAGATGATTTTATTCGTAGAGGAGTTATCGCAATTCCTTTAGATCACTCTAAAAAATGGTCTTTTAAACCTACCATTGAAACAGGAACAAAAGTTACTTCTGGTGATATTCTTGGTACAGTTCAAGAAGGACCTGTTGTAAATCACAAAATAATGATCCCTCCAGGGATTCAAGGTACGCTTACAAATGTAGTTAAAGCAGGTGAATATACTATTGATGATCCAATTGCTAAAATAAAGAATGATGGTAGTGAAACCAGCATCTCAATGCTACAAAAATGGCCTGTTCGTTTTGGTCGTCCAATAAAAGAGCGATTGGAACCTAGTATTCCACTTTTAACAGGCCAAAGAATTTTTGACACATTCTTCCCAATTGCTAAAGGTGGTACAAGTGCTATCCCCGGTGGTTTTGGAACAGGTAAGACTGTCTCACAGCACCAGCTAGCTAAGTGGTCGGATGCACAAATCGTTGTATACATTGGTTGTGGTGAACGAGGAAATGAAATGACCAATGTTCTTGAAGACTTCCCCGAACTTATCGATCCTAATACAGGGAAACCCTTAATGAATCGTACAATTTTGATTGCAAATACCAGTAATATGCCTGTTGCAGCAAGAGAAGAAAGTGTATACACAGGTATGACCCTTGCAGAATACTATAGAGACATGGGATATGATGTTGCCTTAATGGCTGATAGTACTTCTCGATGGGCTGAAGCAATGCGAGAAATTTCTGGTCGTTTAGAAGAAATGCCTGGTGAATCAGGTTATCCAGCTTATCTTGCAAGTAAAATTGCTCAATTCTATGAACGAGCCGGTAGAGTAACTACTTTAAGTTCTGGAACTCGACAAGGGTCCATTACTATTACTGGTGCAGTAAGTCCTCCTGGTGGAGATTTCTCCGAACCAGTTACTCAAAACACTTTAAGAATAACCAAAGTTTTTTGGGCTTTAAGTAAAGATCTTGCTGCAAGAAGACACTTTCCAGCAATCGATTATTTAGTCTCTTATACCCTCTATACCAATGAATTAGCTCCTTGGTTCTCAAAAGAGGTTGATTCAGATTTCCTTAAATATCGTTCAGAAGCTATGACTCTCCTACAAAAGGATAAAGAACTAGAAGATATTGTTCAACTTGTAGGACCTGAAGCTCTTCCCGAATCAGAAAAAATCATTCTTGAATCAGCTAGAATGATTAAAGAAGATTTTCTCCAACAAAATGCTTTCAATGAAGTTGATAGCTATTCAACCATTCAGAAACAATGGTTGATGTTGAAAGTAATAATCGATTTCTATGAAAAAATGCGAGAACTCTATAATCAAGGAGTAAAACTTACTGAGATGATGGATTTACCCATTATTGATAAAATTGCTAGAATGAAATATATACCAAATAATACTATTGAAGCAGAATTAAATGGCCTACTGGCAGAAATAGATGCTTTGCATGGGGATGAAATTGTTGATAGGGTCAGTGGTAGAATGTTCACTGATATGAGGAAAGACTAGGAGGAAAAAAGAAATGACTCAAACACCTACAAAAATTAGCTCAGAAATACTTTCAAAAAGAGTTTTTAAAACAGCAGTAGAAGTTTCCGGTCCTTTGTTATTTGTTGATTTGAAAGGAAAAGGAGGAGTTTCATACGGTGAAATTGCTAAAATAACCCTTCCTTCAGGAGAAGTACGTTCTGGTCAAATTCTAGAAGTCTCAAGAGATTTAGCAGTTGTTCAGATGTTTGAAGGAACTTCTGGAATGGATGTTGATGAAACAACTATACAATTCCTTGGTGAAACAAAGAAACTTCCAGTCTCAAGTGATTTATTAGGTCGTATCTTTAACGGTCGTGGTGAACCTATTGATGGTCAACCACCAATTATTGCTAAAGATGAATGGCATGTAACTGGTTCGCCAATTAATCCATATGCAAGACAATACCCTCGTGAATTTATTCAAACTGGTATTTCATCTATAGATGGTTTATTCACTTTAATTAGCGGACAAAAATTACCGATTTTCTCTGCTAGCGGTTTACCACATAACGAAGTTGCTGCTCAAATTGCTAGACAAGCAGCAGTTTTAGGGCAACAAGAAGAATTTGCGGTAGTATTTGCTGCTATGGGTATTACCGCTGAAGAAGCACAATTCTTTAGAAACGAGTTTGAAAAGAGTGGTGCCCTTGATAGAGTAGTTCTTTTCTTGAATTTAGCTGATGATCCTGCTATCGAACGTATTCTTACACCAAGACTTGCCTTAACTGCAGCTGAATATCTTGCTTTTGAATGTGATAAGCATCTGCTAGTTATTTTAACCGATATGACAAATTATGCAGAATCCTTGCGTGAAATTGGTGCAGCAAGAGAAGAAGTTCCAGGTAGACGAGGTTATCCTGGATATTTATATTCTGATTTAGCGAGTATCTATGAACGAGCAGGTCGAATCCGTGGAAGAAAAGGTACAAGAACACAAATGCCCATTCTTTCCATGCCTAATGATGATATGACCCATCCTGTCCCTGACTTATCTGGTTATATTACAGAAGGGCAAATCCTCCTAGAAAGAGGTTTACACAGAAGAGGTATTTATC
The DNA here is from genome assembly GCA_016840905.1 of Candidatus Gerdarchaeota archaeon. The sequence goes on from JAEORM010000160.1 coordinate 14,505, forward strand.
CACCTATCAATGTTGGACCTTCCTTAAGTCGTTTACAAAAAGAAGGTATAGGGAAAGGATTAACAAGAAGAGACCATCGTGAACTTGCTGATCAATTGTACTATGCTTATGCTCGAGGAACAGATTTGCGAAATCTAGTTGCTGTTGTAGGTGAAGAATCACTAACAGAAGAAGATCATCGTTTCTTACAATTTGCTGATGATTTTGAACAAAAATTCATAAAGCAAGGACGAGATGAAAACAGAGGTATTTTTGAAACTCTTGATATCGGTTGGAATCTTTTGAAAGAATTCCCAAATCCAAAGAGAGAATTAAAACGTATTTCTGAAAAAACAATTGATTTCTTCCTACCTCAGAATAGAGACCCTACTGTAGATTATAATTCTCGTGACGTCTAATTTTTTTAGACGTTCAATTTCTTTTTTGTTTTGGTATTATTTCATAACATTTTTTAGACTATTAATTTTAGTTATATATGAGGAAAATTGCTCAAGTTTCCACTTGATAATATGGTTGGCAATTTCATCCCCTATTACCAATAATAATTAAAAAAGTACATTGGAGAACGTAAAAATGAAGGCAATAATCCCTGCTGCTGGTATAGGAACAAGAATGCTTCCTGCAACAAAATCTCAACCAAAAGAAATGCTTCCTGTAGCTAAGAAACCAGTTATACAATATATTGTTGAGGAATTAGTGGAAGCTGGAATTAAAGACATTTTAATTATCACTGGAAAAAATAAACGTGCTATTGATGATCACTTTGATAAGGATCCCATCTTACTTGCTGATTTGAAAAAGAAAAATAAAACTACTCAAGTAAAAGATTTAGAAGCGTTAGAAAACCTTAAAGTACAAATCTTTTATGCAAGACAAGCGATACCTAGTGGATTAGCTGATGCTGTTTACAAAGCAAAGGAATTTGTTAATGGTGAAGATTTTGTAGTAGCTTTAGGTGATACAATTATCGATTCAATAACCAAACCTGTCCATTTATCCAGATTGATTGATTTTCATAAACAATCAAAAGCAATTTGCTCACTTTCAACTGAAAAAATACCAATGGAACATTGTAATCGTTACGGTATTTTAGCTGTTAATTCTTATAACGAACAACCTAATTCTCCCTCTGATGGTCGCTTTATTGTAAAAGATTTGATAGAGAAACCATCAATAAATGAAGCACCAAGTGATTTGGCAATTTGTGGCAGGTATATATTTAATGCCAATATTTTCGATTATATAGAAAAAATCGATTATGGAAAAGGTGGAGAAAAACAGTTAACAGATGCTATTCGATTATCTCGAGAAGCTGGGACAATAGTAGCCTTACAACTTAGTGATAATGAAAGAAGGTATGACACCGGGACTTTTCCATTATATGCAAAAGCTTTTGTTGATTTCTGCCTAAAAGATGCTGAAATAGGTCCCGAATTACGTGAACATCTCAAAAAAATATTATTATGAAGAGTTTTACTCTTCATTTTTTAGATCATTATTAGCATTTGTTAGTGCATCTTTTGCTTTGCCAATCAATAAATCACGCGAATCATCTACTAAGTAGAAGTTTCTATCTGTACCAACTATATAGACCAATTCATCTGGTAAGAATTCTTGGTGTTTATAGACAGTTTTAGCTGGAACCTTTAGGGGTTCAAATTGGCCGGGAATTTCTACTCTAATGGTTCCCCCTTTTGAATCTACATCTACTATTACAACTGCTTCTCGACCTATAAAGTCACTATTGGTAGGTAATCGATATGTTTCAGAAACAGCTACTCTCCTCCAAATGAGATTAATTATTGTTGATAAAATAAAAGGACTTACAAGAATAACTGTTAATCGAATATAGGAATTCATATCTGGTTCTTGCCAGAATAGTAAAAGTCCCAATCCTCCAAAGGTTATTGAGAATACTGCCATTAAAAGTAATAATGGTGCAGATGTTCCTTTTTCAACTTTAATAGGACCACTAAGTTGATCAGGAATTTGTATATGTAGTTGAGGATGTGCTGGTATGTCTTTATCTACACTAATATCCTTGTCAATGGTGATATCATGGTCCACAGTAATGTCTTTGTCAATAGTGAAATCTTTGTCAACCACGAAGTCTTTATCCACTGAGATATCATGGTCAAAAGCAAAATCCTTATCCACACTTATATCTTTGTCAATCGAATAATCATGATCAATTGAGATGTCATGATCAACAGAAATATCATGGTCAACAGAGATATCATGATCTGTAGACAGATCTGTATCGTGACTGAAATCTTTACTAAGATGATGACCAGTACTGATACCCATAGTGACTAGGACAAGTGCTACTACAAGAACGCCAAAAATAAGAAAACCAATACAGAAACCTTTAAGCCATTCTTCCCAAACAAGAAGTGCACTAGCTAACCTTAAAGAATCGCTTATTATTCTATCTGTGAACAAATACTACTAATCCTCCAGAACTATCTTGCTTTGTATAATATTATTGTAGAGTTTTTCTCTAAAATAATGAAATTTGGGAGTAAATTACTCCCTGAATCTATTATTAGATTCAATGAATCTTCAAGAAGAAAATTCATTCATTTATTTTGTTTCAATTTTTTTAGCTTCAGCTGAGTTTAATTTTTTACGTTTTTCAGTATTTTTTGAAACAGTTTCTTCAGCTAATTTTTCAGAAAAGTTTAAGCTTTTTCCTGTGATTTCTGGTAAGACTGTTAGGAATGGTATGATCGATTCAGCCAAACTTGAGAAGGCTTTTTGTCCATCACCCATTACAAACATTTTATCTACATTCAATTGCTTGTAAATTTCTGGGAGCATTTCGACTATTTTAAGTTGGAAGAATTTAGGATCTGCTTGAGCTAAAGACTTAACTTGTTGGAGGATACCTTCAGCTTCAGCGACAAGCTTTTCTTTGACAGCTGCAGCTTCACCTTGAGCTTTAGCAATTAGTGTTAAACGATCACCATCAGCGATACGTTTCATACGCTCAAATTCAGCATCAGCTTCAATGGTTACTTTCTTTCGCTTGGTATCAGCTTCAACTTCTGTACGAGTCATTTCTAATCGTTGAACTTCGATTTCTCTATTTTTCGCTTCACGTTGAATTTCAAGTTGAACATTTTGTTCTTGTATACCTGTTTTACGGCTAACTTCGAGGTCTCTTAGACGAGTGATTTCGTCCATTCCTGCACGACGAAGACGAGCTGTTTCTTCTTCTTGGATTTGTTTGGTTGCTTCCATGTTATTTTTAAGAACTCTATTAAGTACTTCTACATCTTTAACTTCTACAGAGATTACAACAATTCCCCAATCAGCCATAAGCTCATGTAATTCTTTAGAAACTGCTGAAATGATTTCACTTCGTTCTCTAATTATATGTTCTAAAGGCATGTTTGCGCATGTTGTTCTGATAATGCTTTCTGCAGCGTTTTTAATGATCTTTTCAATATAATCAGATTCTTTTTGTTCCCATGAGACTGCTGTAAAAGCTATTTCAGGCTTTACTACTTTCCAAAAGATGAATGCACTTACTGAGACATCTTGGAATTCTCTTGAAACAACTTTTTCACTTGCTTCAAGGAATGTTTGCTGAGTAGTTGTTGGAATGATCACTACTTCATCAATTATGGGCATAAGGAAGCATCTACCACCTTTGCCGGCTGATTTTATTTTACCGTTTCTGAATCTGATGACATACTCATTTGTTTTGAATTTTCTATATCTGCTGATCAAGAATATCAAGAACAATAAAACAAAGACGCCTACTCCTGCTACTATTAAACCAACTGTTAATGATATTGCCATTTTTTTCTAGTTACCCCTCTTTTTTGAATTAGGTGCTATAAATTTGGTAAAAGTCATCAATTTCAATTATTGTCTGTAAAAGACATCTTCTCTGTCTAGATCTTTTACTTATGTAGCTTATCTCTGTCTAGCTATTTAAATGTAAATAAATAAATTATTTATTTATTAAACCTATTACTTATATGTTAAACTTATCACTAAATAATTCTCTTTTTAGATTTTATTCAAATCTGAAATAGATTTCTAATGTTTTTTCTATAGCATTACTAGTATAATAGATTGTAAAAGTATACTCACAGTTTATAGTAAAAGTTCTATCAATTTTCAAGTAGAGTATTATTGATTTACCAATTTCGATCTATAGGGGAAATATAGTAGCAATTGATTCATTATTATAGACTTCTATTGGAATAACTGTTTCTGTGGTATTTACAAAAGAAAAACATATTCTATTAGTAATTGTTTCAGCTTGTTTAAGACCACATAAATAACATCTATTTCGTTTTCAGCTATTTGTCCATATCCAGTTGGAATAAGTATTCGAGTTGTTAATTTTGGGCTATACCAAAATAAATACTTAAAAAAAACAGCTAATGCAATTACAAGTATTGAAATCCCAAGAATAATATTTCTTTTTATTCTTTTTATGATAAAATCTATAGAAATTATTTATTTAATTTAAATCAATTACAATTTTAAATGATCTTCCTTATCTAGAAAAATTTCAAAAACATTAATATTATTTGAAAAATAAAAAAAA
>JAEORM010000014.1 GCA_016840905.1 Candidatus Gerdarchaeota archaeon
AATTATCATCTAGCTTTGCTATCGTAATTGATTTAACTCTATCTTCACCATTAGCAGAGATAATAGTATGTGATGTGAAAATTGGCACACCAGAACGATGAAGTTTATCTTCATGGACTTTATACCCACCACACTGTGGAAGAGCTTCAACTAAACCTACAACTTCTATTCCTGCTTGTATAGCGTGATATCCAGCAATTAATCCAACATTCCCACCACCAACAATAAATATCTTGTTAGAAGCTTTAACCATATCTCTATTGACTAAAGTTTGAAAAGCTCCTGCACCATACACTCCTGGTAAAACATTTCCATGAAAAGTTAGCATCTTCTCTCGAGCACCAGTTGCTACCAACAAGTGTTTTGGCCGCACTAAAACATACTCTTTATTATTCTTTAGAATACCAATTAATTTATCACTATAACAAGCTAAACCAGTGCTTTGCAACCATACTTCAACAGAATCCAATTTAGAAATATCATCACTTAAAATCTCAGCAATCTCTATCCCACGCCTGCCTGCATAAACATCTTCGGATGAGCCAAAAAATTTGTGCGTTTGCAGAACTAATTTGCCACCAAGTCGATCTTTATCATCTATAAGTAAAACTTCAACACCATTTTCGCCTAAAATTTTTGCTGCAGAGAGTCCTGAAGGTCCCCCTCCAACAATAACTACTTCTTTGTTTATTGTTTTAATATTGGACATTTTAGCTTCTTTATCTGATGCAGGAAGTTCAGGAACACCTTTACAACTTTGAACAACCATCCCTTCCTTTAAAGGAATCATACATGATTTCTGTGGTTTGCCATCTATTATTAGAGTACACTGAGCACACTGCCCATTTGCGCAGAATATTGCTAAGGGACTATGATCAATGTAATGTTCGCCAAAGATTTTAATATCATTCATGAAAAGAGCCGAAGATACAGCCATCCCTTCATAGGCTTGTAATTCTTTCTCATCAAAAGTAAATTTAACAATTTTCCCTTCTTTCTCAGGAAGGATTGGGTGATTACTAATTAGATTTTTCATTCGGATCATCCATTTAGTGACACATTTAAAATTATAACAAGGTAGCACACAACTCATTTTTTATATTTGTGGTTATTTTGCTTGATAATTTTTCAATTGAACTAAACCAAATTTTTTATAAGCAAATGATTCTCGAAATCAATTAATGAATGGATTTGAGTATCTTGTCTACAATAAAAGAAATTATTGAAAATGCCCGTAAAGAGAAACGAACTTTTCTTTTAGAGCCTGAATCAAAAACACTTATGAAAAATATTGGCATCACGACAACAGAATTTCAAGTCGCAACCTCTAGTGAAGAAGCAAAAAAGATTGCCAAGAAAATTGGTTTCCCCGTTGTTATGAAAATCGTCTCTCCACAAATAATTCATAAAACAGATGCTGGTGGAGTTAAATTAAATGTAAAGGATGAGAAGGAAGCTGAAGTTGCTTACAAAGGAATAATTGATGCTTGCTTGAAGTACAAGAAAGAAGCTGAAATTAGAGGAATTTTAATAGAAAAGATGGTTAAACCATCAACAGAAATTATTGTAGGTGTTACTCGAGATCCCACTTTTGGCCCAGCAATCATGTTTGGTTTGGGTGGTATATTTGTTGAACTATTAAAAGATGTTTCATTTAGAATTGCTCCTATAGAAGAAAAAGATGCAAAACAGATGATTACAGAAATTAAAGCATTACCTATGCTTCAAGGATTCCGTGGCGGACCTAATGTTGATTTGAAATTAATCGTTGATGTATTAATGAAAATCTCAAAATTAAGCATTGATTATATGGATGATATATTAGAAATTGATCTAAATCCAATCTTCGCTTACAGTGACAAATTATTAACAGTAGATGCAAGAGTAATATTGACCGAGAAATAAACCACTTCTTTAGATTCTAAAGCGGTAATTTTTTTGTTGATAGATAATTTTGCGATTATCGTTCAAATCTGACAATTAAATTTCGTCAGTTTAAATTAAACATGCTATTAAACGGACTGTAAAATTACGTGACAGAGAAGAAGCAAATTGCTAGTAGATATGATGCTTCCGCAGAAGTATACGATGCAAGATATACTGATATTCAACATCAGAAATACAGTGAAATACTTTCTCGAGTAGCGGTTTTTGAGAATAATCAAATCATCGATATTGGTTGTGGAACAGGTATTTTCTTGGGATTGTTAGCAGAGTTAATGAAAGATGTTTATCTTAAACCACTTGTTGGCCTTGATCTTTCTTATGAAATGGTAAAGATAGCCCATACAAAATTCCCTGATATTGATTTTATAGTTGCTGATTCCGATAATTTGCCTTTGAAAGAAAATTCTTTTGATAGGATATTTTCAGTTACCCATCTGCAAAATCTAGTTGATCCAAATATCACTGTAAATGAAATGCATAGAATCGCTCAGAGCAAAGCTTTATTAGCAATATCAATTCTACGGAAAACATGGACACAAGATAGGCTTCGAGAAGTAGTCGATCAAAATAAATTCCTTGTTGAAGATGAATGGATCGCTCGTGTTGAAGATATTGGTATCTTGTGTAACAAACCTTAACTTTCGATTCAATAAAGAAAGTCTTATATATGTTATTGTATGTAAAAATATGTATTGGAAAAGCTCATGAGCGCGGTTATTTAGAGCTTTTTTAATGAAATCTAAGAAAAAATATGTGAACGTTTATGACAATCGAATCAGATAACACTCCACTCAGTGACTTTTTACTACAAGTCACGCAAGCAGCAACCTTTAAGGAATTAGCTAGTGCTTACAAGAGAGTTTCTAAAGAATTCGATACTATCATAAAAGAGGACACAAAAGGTAGAACAAAAACATTTGTCACTCGCTATAAAGAGCTAGTAGAAATTGCTGAAGAGATCTTACGAAAGGATCCAAATGGTACTATTCCTAATGAAAAAGAATTAGCTGTTTTTGGTGAAATGGTCGCTCGAAGAGATGTTTGTTTAAGAAGACTTCAATCACAATAAAAACAAAAATAATTATCCTCTCTTGTATTTCCTTTTCTTATTTTACATCAGTTATCATTAGTAGCAAAAAGTTTTAAGTATAATTGTTTTCGACTGAATGTATATACTGGTGATTTGTTATGACATTTCCTCAAATCAATCAATTACTCACAGGCAAATCAGTTGATAAAACTGTTAAACTTCGAGGTTGGGTAGCCAGAAAAAGAAGTAGCAAAAGTATTGCTTTTCTTACTATCCGAGACTCTACTGGAAGAATTCAAGTTTCAATTAATCGTGAGAATAATGAGGAAAATTATAATATAGCTGATACAGTTGGCTACGAGGCAGCTGTTATAATTACCGGGAAATTAGTGAAAGACGATCGCTCTCCAGGTGGTTATGAAATTAAAGCTGACAAGATTGAAGTTATTGGTCCATCTGAGAACTTCCCTATCACAAGAGACCAAAGCCAAGAATTCCTTTTAGATGTCCGACATTTAGCATTACGTTCCCAAAGATTAACAGCCATGCTTAAAATAAACTCATCAGTCTTTGAAGCAATCCATCTTTACATGCGAAAAAATGGCTATACAGAAGTACAACCACCTATGTTTACCACAGAAGGATCTGAAGGTGGCTCAACCCTTTTCGAACTTAAATATTTTGATAAAAAAGTGTACTTAAGTCAAAGTTGGCAACTATACGCTGAAAACTTCATTTATGCTCTCGAGAAAGCTTATACCATCGCTCCTTCTTTTAGAGCTGAAAAATCGAAAACTGCCAGACATGTAACCGAATATTGGCATTATGAAGTCGAAGCTACTTGGTTGGAATTTGAAGGTTTACTAAAGCTCATGGAAGAAGTGATTAGTGCTATCTGTGAGAATGTAGCAAAGAAGAACAAATATGAGTTAGAAGTATTAGGACGAAATCCAATGGATTTACTTAAGATCAAACCTCCCTTCCCAAGATTAACATATGATGAGGCATTAGAATTATTGAAGAAAGATGGCTTGGACTTACCTTATGGAAATGATTTAGGACAAACTGAAGAACGAGAAATTGGTAAACATTTCGATAAACCAGTCCTAGTAACTCATTATCCAAAAGAAATCATGGCTTTTTACAAGAAAGTTGATCCAAAGAATCCAAAAGTCTGCTTAAATGCAAACCTTTTAGCTCCTGAAGTTGGAGAAATCATTGATGGTTCTGAACGAGAAGATGACCTAAATAAAATACTTGAATGTTTGAAACAACAAGGAATTAAACCTGAAGATGTTGATTTCTATTTAGATACAAGACGATATGGCTCTGTTCCCCATTCGGGATTTGGTATGGGAATCTCTCGAGTAGTTATGTGGATTTGTGGTTTCGATACTATCAAAGATGCTATAGCTTTCCCAAGAACCATTAGTCGTATTAAACCTTAAATTGAAGGATTTTCCTTCTTTTTTCTTTTTCAAATATTAGAGATACTAAATTTAATTATTATATAGCCAAGTTAAACCATCAATTATACTTGGTTCAACAATAGTTGTATGTCGATAGTTAATATATTTTTGATAATCAAATTTGAATCCTGAATAATTTCTTGTATTAAATAATGAAACCATAGTATCAAATCCAATTTGAATTTCTTCCATTTCTTTTGTCCCTACACACATTCGTAATTCCAAAGGTAGAGTATTATTGATGGCTTCAAACATTAGTGCTTCTTGAGTCAATAAATAATAATCGCTATAAAATGCTGTAACACTACTAAGAATGTATTTTGAAAAAAGAATGGTTGATTCATTCCGATATTTAAAGAGGGTAAAAAGTGAAAAATACCCTGCATGAGAATGACCTATCAATGTTCTATCGGTTTCATTAAAAGTTCTCAAGTGAATATCTATGTAAGGTATTAACTCATTTTTTAGAAAAGAATAGAAATTTTCAGCCCCACCTGAAGAAGGGCTTATCCAAAAATCATGAGGATAAAGGTAATCTCTTAGTCGATGATTTTTATTTGGATATCCTATTGCAACTAGAATGGATTCTTCAATAATTTCTGCGGTTGCTAAATCAGAAATAATTCTTTTGACTCCACCAGGAGTTAATCGCCAATTAGATCCATCAAAATACCAATCACCATCTAAAAGATAAATCACTGGATATGAATTCATTGATTCATTATAATTAGTAGGAAGTGAAACGTAAATTTTGAAATCATCATTAACTTCAACCGAATGAAAAATAAACCAATCTTTATTTTCATCTTTCAATTCTAATTGTTTTGGGTATTGAATTTCAATATAACATACTACTGAAATAATAAAAAGTGAGCAAATAAAAATGAAATATAATTTTGGTTTTATCTGTTTAATTGCACTCATTGTTCCTATTTATATTGGAAGTAAAGTGTATATTAGGGTTTTTTTGCTGTTAAAATAAAAGTTGATTTTGTTGGTCTTTTCCAAGAAATTTCAAATCCTAATTTTAAACACATATCCGAGAGTTGATCTGGTGAGAGAAATTTACTTTTGAAACGTAAGAGTTTTTCACCAAAGATAAGGAATTTATTCCAAAAATACTTTTTATCAAATTCCCTGATAATTAGTTGTCCTCCAGAAGATAGAACTCTAAAACATTCCTCCAAAGTTTCTTCTTGTAATCTAATATGATGTAATGAATCGTTGAGAAAAATCTGTTTTAATGAATTGTTTCTTATTGGTAAAGTTTCACTAAATCCATGTATTAGTAGAAGATCATTACTTTTTTTCTTTGCTTGAAGAAGCATTTTATAGGAAGCATCAAAAACCAAGCAACCATTTACATAATCTGTTAATTGATAAGCAATTCTGCCAGTTCCCCCTCCAAGATCAAAAAAAAGTTCATCGGATTGTAAATTAATGTAATCCATTATTTCACGTAGATCAAATGGTCCTACAAACTTGTCATAATTGTGAGCAACTTTAGAGAATCAACTCATAATATCAATTCCTAGATTAGATTATGCTTTTGCTGACCATATAGATAGATAAATCCACATTATAAGGACTCCGAGTAAGAAAATAATGAGTAAGGTTTTTTTCCACCAATTAATTTCCTTCCGGAATAAAACAATTAACGATAAACAAACTAGCGGTAAAGATAATCCTAAAATTAATAAACCAAAATTAAACCAACTAAAAATTGGTTGAAATGAATATACATCCTTCATTTCTTTAACTTCTTGATTATAAATAATGATTAATATAATCACAGTGAAAGGAGTTCCCAAACCTAGAAGTCCAAATAAACCAATCTGAATCCATGCATCAGCTAAATCATTTGGGTACACTATGAAAGGTAATGCTGTTACGGTAAAAAGCATAATTAGACTATAAATAATAACCAAAGAAAGATTGAGTTTATTTTTTAGTTTCTCTTTAAAGCTAATATGTGGAGAAAGATCTTCTTTTGACTTTTCTTCTCGTAATTTCTTTCTTGCTAACAAATAAACTGTAATTGCTCCAATTATACCAACAACACCAATGACAATAGAAATGATGTAGTAAATTAATTTACGATCACTTAAATCACAAATCTCAAACAAAAAGTTCCCTCTATCAAACATTTCTTTTCCTCTTTAGCTTTTTTGTTTCAAGGTCTAATCCTCTTTTTTTCCACGCTTCCTCTATGGTTGGATTTTTCTTGAGATATTCAAGAACTATTTCCTTTG
>JAEORM010000161.1 GCA_016840905.1 Candidatus Gerdarchaeota archaeon
CCCCAACTCCAACATCAAGTATATTTCTTCCTACAATAATTATCTTCTTTATTCTCACATTTTCATCATTATATATAGTCTTTAGAAGAAAATAGGATAAGGAGTAGTCTCCTTATCTTTTAGCTTTTTCAGTGAATTCTATAAAAAATTATTGATCCATTTTTTGACTTATTTTAATAGAATTGAATTTTCTTTTAAGAAAAAGGTTCATTGATATAAAGTTGCGACTTCCTATTGAACAAATTTTTTTGGACCCGCCATTTAATATTTCTTAAAAAGCTTCCTCCTTTTGAAATAATCTCTTTTTTTTGGTGATAAATATAACTATAATTATTTTTTCCAATATTTTTTCTTATTACTTTTTTCGCTTGTTATCCCTATATCATCTTTCATTAACCATAGTAAAAAACGTTTACGATTCTTGTATTTAATTTGCGAATTGGTTCTAATTTCCTCCCAAGTTTGATTATTTTTTTTCTTTAAAGTTTCAATAATATCCTTCTTGAAATCATTATACCCGTCTATTGAAGTAATTATTGCCCAAATAAACCATTGACTAATGAAAATCATTCCAAAAATAAAAAATGCTGTAGCAATAATGGCAAAAACAAATAATGCCCATCCAGTCTTACTGATAGGTATATATCGAAATTCATCTCCAACAACATTATTTTCAATATACCATTCATAAAGTGAATAATAAAATACACCCATTAATCCAATAAACATAGTAATAATTGAATAAATGGTCCAATTACCTGCACTTAATTTCGTTAATTTATTACCAATTGGTTGTTTATTTTTAGCTTCATTAGTAATAAGAAGTGAACCTACTTCCTTTAGTTGGTATCCTTCATCTAATTCCTTTATGTAATGAATAGCACACTTTTGAAAATATCTGTGTTTAGTTACTGTTACTAACATTGTAAAACTAATCATTGTACCAAACAAAAGTAAAATGCTGATAACTATTATTTGATTTCCTAATAAACCATATATTACCCCAAAAATAGCACTATTTATTAACAATAGTAAACTTGGTACCTGCCATAGATATTTATCTTGTGTTCTATAATTCTCAAAACATTGAGTATACTGAAGTTTTGCAAAATCCTCTTCATTATCCATATTTCAACACTTTCCGAATTTATAACTGATAATATAGAACTCTAACATAATATTACTTTTTCTGATATTGCTTGGATTATTGTATTCTTTAAAAAATAATAAAATCTTTAATGTTCTAATAAATTAACAATCAAGAAATTTAATTATTTCAATCTATAAACTTCTGATTAATTTTCATTAATTAAGGATTTTATTTATAACTGAAGGAACTGATGTAGAGGAATTCGAAAAAGAGCTTAAAAAGAGAGAACAGATTTTAAAGGATGTATTACTGACAATTAAACCTGAATTTCATGAAAAATGATAATTTAATTTTGTCTAAAAAAAGAAAGCTATTAAAAATAGCTTTCAATTATTCACTATAAGTAGTTTCTGTATGAATTCCATAGAAAGAATAATCAGTTGTTCCAATTTTTACAGTACCGCTTGGTTCATAATAATCTATAGTGAACCAACATTTTTCTTGTATTGTTGATGTAACTGGTTGATAGGTTAAATCATATATTAAAGTTATACAATATGTTTCCCAATAAGTTCCTTTATCTTCTGCTGTCATTTCTGCATAGAAATTATCTATTTGTGCTTCAGTTCCTTCGTAGAAGTCCTCCCAACACACCCTATGAGTAGCTAAATTACCACTTATTGACATCATTAACCATTCACCAGATGTTGCATTATAATAATTTGGGCAATACACTTCACAAACCATATGCTCTGTATAAAATTCATGTACATCGTCATAATACACTAATGACCATACTCGTGAAGGAATACCTACTGCTCTTGCCATACCTGAGATAAATACTGCAAAATCAGCGCAAGCATAAATGTTAGCTTCTAAATCATTATCTGCAAGATAATCTGATGCAATTGCGACATCACTATACCAATCATAACTTCCTATATGAGGTATTTTTGTTGGATCACTCATTATCTCCCATATGCCTAAAGCCCAATTCATAGAGCTTTGTGTAATATCACTTATGGAATATGATGATTGTTCGATCATCCGTTGTTGAGCATCATAGACGGTACCTGAATTGGGTGCTCTATAACCATCCGATAGAAGATTTTTTGTTGATGAATCAGGATCAGTTATATGATATCTTACTCGAGTATATTTAGTGTCTGATTTTACATACTGTTCAAAATAACCTCGACCTAGTATCGTGTATTTCTTTATTAGATTGGGTGTAAATGTATAACTTAAAGAGATTTTATTCGTACCAGATTTTACTTTGACACCATCAACATACAATTCTAAGAGATAGGCTACTTGATTTGCTGTTACAGAAACAGTTATCGCTCCACCATCTATATATACAAATGTTGGAGCCGAGACAGTCACTACAGGTGTTACTGCAGCAACCTTTTCTATTTGAGTAAATATTCCAATAAAACTCAAACTCATTACTATTATCAAAAAACTTATACCAAATACTTTATTTCCTCTTTTTTTTATCAATATAATCCACCTTTCCTTTCTTAAAAAATAATTTTAAGTAAATGATATTATCATTAGTTCTTTTATAAAATTTATTGGTCTAATTTAGGATTTAACAATTGTTTTCCAGTACTCTACCTAATGATTATTTGTTCAAATCACTCTAGGTCTGCTATTTTCTTTTATTCAAAATATCACCTTATGAGTAATTCTTTAATTTCTTGTTTGGATTAGTTTTTAGTATAATGTCTAAAATTTCTCCTTTAACAATAGATCATCTTTCCGAGATACTTCATCTTTCTCTAACTAACTGGTACCAATCCAAATTGGTATCTCCCGAGCTTTACGATTCAGCCTATATCGAAACCTATCTAACAAATATTTTAACCAAAGTTCTTTCTGAACATTCTGGTTATGGGGCATTCCATAATGGAATTTTAGAAACCTATCTTCTAAGTTTTTCAGGCATACCAAAATTGAAGGGGAAAGAACACGGTTCATATATTCCTCTTTGGGGTCACTATATCTCTAATAATGATTTTGATACTTTTTTCAAACTCTATAGTATGCTAGCTAAGGATTGGCTCAAGAATAATATTTTTACTCATATCATTACTAGTCTTCCTTCTTACTCCTTGCTCCAAGAGAACCTCTATATCCTGGGATTTGGTCTATTGGTTATTGATGCTATTCGCTCTCTCAAACCCATTTCATTTCCCCCTTTAGATTCCAAATTCCTCATCCGTTCTATGACCTCTGATGACTATCAAGTTTTCAATCAGCTCGAATATGATTTTTGTTCTTATATGCAATCAAGTCCCACTTTTCTCTATACCTCTCCTTCGAATTGTCTATCTCCTTTCAATGAATTCATTGCTGATGATCGTTGTACATTCGTTATTGAGCATCAAGGATCTTTAGTTGCTGCCATTCGCGGTGTTCTTGGTACAAGCAATTTTGACATCTTAAGTCAACCTCGCTCCATTGCTATCAATTATGCTTATACTGATCCCAAGTTCAGAGGTTTTGGTCTTGGCACCCATTTAGTTAATGCTGTTATCAAATACGGATTAGAAAATCAAGCTACCTATTGTACAGTTGATTTTGAATCAGCTAATTTATTAGCTAAAAGGTTCTGGCTTGCGCATTTTACTCCTATTGGATATAGTTCCATTAGAAAAATTGACAATCGTCTTTAAATCTCTTCAATCACAGTTTTAACTATGTAAGAGCTCTCTTATTGATTTAGAAGTTCTCTCATAAATTAATTGAATATAGCTGATTGTAATTATACTTATATTACAATTAGCGCCTATCATTATAGCTGGTAATTAACGAAATTATTCTTTAATAAAAATCACTTCTAACTCTTTAGCATCAAGATTTCTCTTATTCCTACCAAATAATCCAATCGTTATGTGATTTAATTCTTCTTCAGGTTCTATATCCAACTCTTCTTCTATGACTAAAGTCATAATAGAATCATGATAACTAAAAACAACCCATCCATTATAATTTACTATTGGGCTTACATCAAAATCTGCTCGAGGTGTTGCTATGACTACTGGACCATTTTCTTTTAAGAATTCTTTTGCTTCAACTTCTAAATTTTCCCAACTTTCTTCACAAATAACTATTGTACCATTTGTAAATAGTGCCCATCTCTTCTCTGGTAAAACAACATCCTTCCAAATATCAATGAATTTATTTTTTAAGTTTCTAACATTCTCTGTCATAGATTGTTATTTTGCTTTTACAATTAAATTAATTTCCTTATGACAAATCCTTAATTTCATTTGATTTCTTTTAACAGAAAAAAATGATTTACAATTTAAAATAATAAAAAGGTAAACAATAATTTTTGTTTACCCAAATTTTTACTGAAAAGATTTTTCCTAATTTTATTTTGCGTATTTCAAGAGATTTTCTTTGACAGTATCTTCTAACTTATCTTTATGGGACATCACGAATCGGCATTCCTTGTCACCTTTTGCTCGACAAGTTATTTCTCTTGCATCAAGATCTATACCAAAGCTTTCACTACACCAACCAGCGGAATATCCAGCATTCATTATACAAACCGGTACTGGCGACTTGATTCCTCGTAGGAAAATAAACGAGTCTGCTTCAAATGATCTTGGATGAGTATACATTAGGAAATAATTCTCATCGGGACTTGGTTTTGATAAGGGATCAATATCAACGTTTGCCCAACCAGTGAATGCGAAATGTACTGGTCCTGCTGAAAGTTTCTCGATTGGATCATCTAGTCCCATTGCGAAATGGAATTTTCGTGCATCTGCTTGTCCTAGTGCTTTTGCTAATTGATAAATCACTTTTATAATATTGGGATTATTCAAACCATCTTCTAGTTCCATTAGTTCTGCCAATGCTTCTGGAAAGCTTATACGCATAGATGCTGCTCTAACAAGGATATATCGTTCACCACCAATGAGTATTCTACCATTAGCTGGATCCCAATCCATCGTTTCAAAAAACTTTGATACTTTATCTTCTGCTGCGATAAAGAGTGGTTTCATTTCTGCAGGTGTTTTTACTGATTGAACTTCTCCTTCCTTGTATGGAAAGGATGGTTTTGCTGATTCATCTTGCCCTTCTTCTTTCTTTCGTCTAAACCAACGCATCATTTTCTTTTTACCTCAATTTTTCTTAATCATAAGGCGATTTTAATTTGCTAAACATCTTTTTCATATCTGTAACTTCGACTTCTGCTTCTTTATATCCTAGGATATTAAATTTCGAGTCTAGATAAACTGTAAATGCATGATCGCAAATTTCTTTCTCATAAATCTCATGTTCAATAAATTTAACACCCTTCGCCACTGTAGGTAGTTCTATTTCTTTACTTCTTGCGCATCGTGGACATACTATGGTTAAAGATGATTTTCCTTTGGGAGTTGATTGTTGTGCTTCATTATAGACTGTATTTCGTAGCATATCGAATTGTTCTGAAATACTTAGAGGAAAATGTCCTCCATTAATATGTTTTAATTCTATCAATCCACTCATAGTTTTCATAATACGTGCTAGATTCGTTGCACTTTCATAAACTATTTTTCTATCGTTGATATCAAAGGCAATAATGATTGAGCATTGTCTATATCCACCTCTAGCTTTTGAATCTTTGATGGGAAAGAGATAAGCAAAAGTGATTATCTTTTCTTTAATAAAAGGGATAATAGATTCTCCACGTAGATCTGTTTCATCTGCTTCAGAACTAAAAGACATGACTCCTATCATTATCTTCATTGTTAATTTCTTGCTTAAATCTTCATCTAGATTTAAGTTATAAACAGAAGTAGGACCAATCTTTTCATCTAAAACACCTACGCACATACCTTGAATCATAAAAACAATCACCTTCTTTTATTACTATGCAAATTTACATTGAAATAATTATTCCTTTGTTATGCTTAAAAGTTATAAGGATTATTCTATCGACATTATTGTTAAAAAAAGCTTTTTTTTGATATTATCTCATCTTAAAACAAGTTTATGCAAAATAATTGATGCTTTATTAGTTTCTTTTGAAATGAACATTAAATTGTTATCATCTCCTTATTTCTATATACAGCTATATACATTACGATAAAAGCATTAAATAGTTGCAATATTTTTAAAGACTTAATCATTGAAAATATTATGTGGTGATTTTTTGACCAAGGGTGAAAACCAAACCAATGAAGTCATCGAGGAAACATTTGAAGATGAAAAAGCTGCCATTGCATTAAAAATTGCTGCTGATTTAACTGATAAACCTTCAGTAATTGATGAAGAGCTTCTACAATCCCAAAAAATTAAAATGGAAACTGAACTTTTGTCCCATTGGTATGGTGATCATCGCGTACTCTCAGGAATATCTATGCCTATCTTCAAAAATAAGGTAACAGCTATAATTGGTCCTTCTGGGTGTGGTAAATCAACTTTTCTTAGAGATTTGAATCGGATGAATGATTTAGTACCAATTTCAAGAATTTCAGGAAAAGTACTACTAGATTCACAAAATATCTATGAATCAAATGTTGATGTTGTCCAATTACGTAAACGTGTTGGAATGGTTTTTCAAAAACCTAATCCTTTTCCTATGTCTATAGAAGATAATATTGCCTATGGTCCCTATATTCATGGCATTAAACATGATGAAATACTCAAAATAGTTGAAGTTAGTTTAAGAAAAGCTGCCTTATGGGGTGAAGTATCTACTCGATTAAAGAACAGTGCTTTATCTCTATCAGGTGGTCAACAGCAAAGATTATGTATAGCTCGTGCATTGTCTGTTGAACCAGAAGTAATTTTATTTGATGAACCTTGTAGTGCTTTAGACCCACATGCGACAGCAAAAATCGAAGATTTAATAACCAAACTGAAAGAAGACTATACTGTGGTTATAGTTACTCATAATATGCAACAAGCTGCTCGTGTATCTGATTATACTGCTTTCTTTAATTTAGGAGAGTTAATTGAGTTTAACACTACAAAAAAGATTTTCCAAGCACCTGAACGTAAAATGACCGAAGAATATATCTCAGGAAGATTTGGTTAAGATGATTTAATAAAATAAAGGTGAATAATAAATGTCAAAAGAAGATCCTTCATATGGTGGTACTATTCGATTTAAAGAAATAATGGATACAATGAACAATCATTTAGATAATCTTTCTAACTTAGTTGTTAAAATGATTCAAGATGGAATAAAAGCTTTAACAAAAGATGATGAAAATTTATTCAAGGAAACAAAAACTGATCTTGAAAAGGTTCATAAAATCTGTTATTTATTGGAGGATAGTATATCCAGCAGTATTGCCTTACATCATCCTTTTGCTCGTGATTTAAGATTTGTTCTTTCAACATTAAAAATTTCTAACGAAATTCACCGTTCCGCACATGATGCTGTACATATTGCTCATAGTTCTTCATTTATTGATTTAGAAATACACGCAAAAATGATTGAACGAATTGCTGATTTAGCAAATAAAGCATCTACTATGTTTAAAGATTCAGTGGATGCTTTTAGGAAAAGAAAAGCTCTTGAAGTGAAAATTTGGACTCAATTAGATAATGAAATTGATGATCTCCATACTTCGATAATTGAAGATGTAGTTGAATTGATGAAAAATGATTCTTCATGGGTTCGTGCGGGTGTAAGTCTTATCTTAGCTACTAGATATATTGAACGCATAGCAGATCATGCTTGTAATATTGTTGAAGAAGGCATCTATGTTGTAACAAGCAAACGAGTTAAAATCGAATAAAAAAACTAATAAGCAATTGATAAGAGTTTAATGAATTCTATCAATTGCCATTTCTGCGATATCTAATCCATACCCACAAATTCTATCAAGATTTCTTTCAACTAATTGAATATGAATTTCAGTATCAAAATCAGATGATCTTTTCCTTGAGAGTTTCTTGTTTCTAATCTTCTCATTTAATTCCTCAAAGATTTTTATTGCATTAAAAGCCAAGTCAATTTTCTTACTAAGAAAGCTTTGTATTGCTTGAGTATGGATTTCTATTGCTTCATCTGAATATTTTTTTAGATATTGCGTTATATCATCATCAATTTTTTTGCCATTTAATTCTATACAACTTGAAGCAATGCTTTCACAATGATCAGCAATTTTTTCCAAAGATTTTGCTACAGGATAGATATAAAGCACATCTTGTGGTTTAATATTAAGTTCTTTGAGAAAAGTAGGATTTTCTAGCGCTGAAATTATTTCTCTTCTAATAAGGAAATATAACCTATCTACTGAGCTTTCTCTTCCTGAAATATCTCTGGCACTTTCAACATCCGCATTTGCTAAAGATTCTAATGCCATAGTCTGCATTCCACGAGCAATTAAATGGGCTCTTCTTATAGCTTTATCAATAGGAAATTCTCCATGCACAGCTAAATCGCGTATTTCAATTTCACTAAATCCTTCAGAAATGATTTCACTACCAATAAGATTTTCAACTGTAGAAGTAACAGCTTTTCGTATTTTTAATGAAATCTCATTTTTAGAAGAAATGATAACTTTTGAATAACCAGCTAAATATTTAGAAATAATTAGTTTTTCCAACAAGCTAATGTCTTCAATCTTATCAATATCTATTACAATTTCCTTTTCTTTTGAATTAGAAAAAGTTCCTTTTGAGATCAATAGCGTACCATCTGATTGTTCTAAAATAGATAGTTCATCACCTTGTTGGATATTTAATCGATCAATCCATTCCCTCGGTAAACTTATAGTGTAGGTTGAGCGACCAGTAAGTTGTATTCGTCTATTTACAGCCATTTTTATCCTCTTATTTTCGGTAAACTATAGTTTGATATATTTGTAAAATAATATCTATATTAGATATAATTGCTCTATATAGATAACTTTCCAATATATAGCAATATTGTCTCAAAAATAGACTACAATGATAATTATTATCTCTAAAATCGATTTATAGGGGCACACAAGAAAAATAAAAAAAATGGAGAAAATAAAAAACATGTCATTTACATCGGGTAAAAGTAAAACTTTGACATATGTATTAATCGCCTTAATACCATTAGCAGGACTTGCAGGTTGGTTAATTACCAAAAATGTTTTGCAAGGGGGAGAATCTTATAGTATTGATATAGCTGGTTCTACTACAGTTTTTAAAATAGCAAATGAAGCAAAAAATGACTTTTCAGCAACACATCCAGGTGTAACAATAACTGTTGCAGGAACAGGTTCAGGTGCAGGAATAACAGCATTAATTGATGGTCAAATAGATATTGCTATGGCTTCGAGACCAGTAAAAACAGAAGAAAATACTTCTGCAGGAAACACTTTGAAAGCTTTTGCTATTGCAAAGGATGGTTTATCTATTATTGTCCATGAATCTGCCAATCTACTTGATATTACATTAGATGAAGCTCGAGCAATTTTCAATGGTACAGTAACCGATTGGTCTGATCCAATTGTTGCTGAAGCAGGTTTGACTGGTACAATTCAACTTGTTGTAAGAGAAGAAGGTTCTGGAACGCGTGATGCTTTTAATGAATTAGTAATGGGTGATGAAAAACAACTCGAACCTGGAAGCGCTTATCCAGGAACAGAATTAGCTAAATCAAGTAATCAATTGATAGTTGATGCTGTAGCAGCTAATACTAATTATATTGGATATGTTGGTTTAGGTTATATAGATGAAAGAGTTGATGCTGTGATAATTGAAGGTGTTGAGCCATCTATTGAAACAGTGCAAGATGCATCATACTTAATTCAAAGAGAATTATTCCTCGTTACCAATGGAACCCCTACTGATCTTATTGGTGAATTTATTAATTGGATGTTTAGTCCAGATGGTCAAAGTATTGTTGTTGATTCTGGATTCATAAATATTTTACCAACAAAAGAAGAAATTTAGATAAAACTATAAAAGTGATTAAATGAGAAAATAACAAAATTGTTTTCTCAAAATATTTAATCCTCAAATAACAAATGGGTGTAAACTATTGTCAACTAAAAAAAATAATGTTGAGGCAAACTTAACTATTGAAAACATTAATGGAAACAATCTAGAAGATGTTTCTGGTGATGAAAATCCAACAGATAAAGAAACCGATGTTATTGAATTAGAAATTTTAAATATAGGAAAGCAAAAAATTAGTTGGCAAAAAATTCTTTTATTATTTTTAGCTTGTATGTCCATTATTATTTTATTAATGATTTTTATTTTTCTTTTAGCAAATGGCTTTCAAATTATCCCAGATTTAATGAAGCAATATTTAACAGAAAATCCAGATAAATCAAAATTTGTTGCTTTTTGGGTGAGTTTAATAGATTTTCTTTTCAGAAATCAATGGCGACCTGCAAGTAATGAATTTGGTATTGCTCATGGAATTATAGGAACTTTATTGGTTGTAACTATCGCTATGATAATATCTATTCCAATAAGTGTAGCAAGCGCTATTTTCATGGCTGAAATTGCGCCAACACCAGTAAGGAAGATATTAAAACCAACAGTGGAATTGCTTGCCAGTATACCTTCAATTGTTTATGGATTCTTTGGACTGTTTACTTTTGTTCCAGCAATAAAATATATTTTTAATGTAGATTTCATGGTGAAGATTTTAGGTAAAGCTTTACCAACAGGTGAAACAGCATTATCAGGTGGTATTATATTAGCAATTATGGTAATCCCTACAATAGTCTCTATTACTGATGATTCATTAAAAGCTGTTCCTCACACTTATCGAGAAGGCTCATTTGCTTTAGGAGCAACAAAATGGCAAACTGTTTCAAAAATAATAGTTCCTGCATCAATCTCAGGGATTTTTGCTGCAACAATTTTAGCTTTTGGCAGAGCAATTGGTGAAACAATGGCTGTATTAATGGTTGCTGGAGGATCCCCAAACATACCTTCACCATTTTTTGATATCTTAGAACCAGTTGATCCTTTAACAGCAATAATAGCTCGTGAACTTGGTGAAGCAGCAAATGGAAGTATGCAATTCCATGCTATTTTCGCTACAGCTATAGTTCTATTTACAATTACTTTTTTTGTAAATATTATTGGTAATGCAATAATCAAACGATATTCTAGAAAGCTTAAAGGAGGTTAGTTAATGTTCAAAAAATTTAGAAATAGAAAAGAAAAACAAAATGATGAATCTAAAAATCTTGAAGTGGATTCATCTGAAGTAGATTTTACTACAAGTCATTTAAGCTTTGATGAATTACCTCGAAGAAAGCGTCTTATAAAGCCTAAGGGTACACAAAAAGTAATGTATGGCATGTTATGGTCATCAGCAGGTTTTATAGTTGCAATTTTATTAACATTTATTTTGCTCATCATTATTAAAGGGATTCAAGGTTTTACTTTTAAGATGATCTTTCAAGCACCATCTGAGTATGAATGGTCTGTCCGACCAGCTATTTTTGGTACAATCTTATTAATTATTGGAGCAGTTATAATAGCTCTTCCTTTAGGTTTATCTGCTGCTATTTATCTGACTGAATATTCAAAACAAGGTCGATTAGTGAATTTCATTAATCAGGGTATTAATAATCTTGCAGGTGTACCCTCAATTGTTTTTGGAATATTTGGTTATGCTTTCTTCTCTATTGCTTTAGGTATGGGTCGTTCAATGTCTGCTGGTTGGCTTACCCTTGCATGTATGATTCTACCAACAATTATTAGAACATCTGAGGAAGCCCTAAAAACCGTTCCAAATAGTTATCGAGAAGGTAGCTTAGCTTTAGGTGCAACTAAATGGAGAACAATAAGACACATTGTATTACCAGCAGCTTCACCAGGAATAACTACAGGAGTTATCTTAGCTTTAGGTAGAGCTGCAGGTGAAACAGCGGCGATATTATTTGTAGGTGGTAGTATTGTTCCAGGCTTTTTAGGTTTTGATTCTCCTTTTGGTGCTTTATCAATTTATCTTTACTTAATGGCTATATCAGCCCCAGCAAGTACTAGAAATATTCAATGGGCTATCGCTTTAATTTTGATAGTAATTGTTTTTAGTTTCAATGCTGGTGCAATCATTCTAAGAAACAGAACCGAGAAAAAAAGTGGCCATTAAAGAATAGCTTAAATGTTTCATTTACTTAGTAAGCAATGATAGCTACTAGTAAATTTTATATGCTTAAGATTTAGTAGCTATTCCTTAATCACTATTGAGTTGTGAGAAATATGCCCTTCGATAAAAGGAAACGGAATACAATTATTTTAATTATAATGATACCCGTAGCAGCTGCATTTGGAGGGATTATTTCTTGGTCAAATAATATTAGAATTTCTCAATATGGGTTAAATATAGAAGGTTCAACAACAGTTTACAAAATAATGGGAAATTTATCGCGTGAATTTTCAATTATCCATCAAAATGTACAAATAGCTGTTACAGGAACTGATTCAAGTTCTGGTATAACTGCTTTAATTGAAGGTTTAGCAGATATTGCTATGTCATCTAGACCTGTTACAACATTAGAGAATATGAGTGCAAGTAATTCTTTAAAATCAATTCCTATTGCTAAAGATGTTCTAGCAATTATAATAAATCAAAATGCTAATTCATTTAATATTTCTATAGATGGTTTAAGAGCAATTTTCAATGGGACAATAACCGATTGGTCACATCCACTTGTAGCAGCATCTGGTCTTGTAGGATCAATTCAAGTAGTAGTCAGAGAAATGGGTTCTGGAAGTAGGAGTTTCTTTAATGAGTATGTTATGGGTGATATAACACAAACAATCCCTGGTAGTAGTTATATTGAAACAGCTATTGAAAAGACTAGTAATCAATTAATGTTGGATGCTGTTGTTAATAATGAAAATTACATTGGATATCTCGGTTTAGGATTCATTACATCTGGAGTACATACATTAGGAATTGAAAATATCATTCCTTCAACAGAAACAATAGAAGATGAAAGTTATCCTTTACAAAGAGAACTATTGCTAGTTATTAAGAATATTTTTACAGAAAATATAATGATTGATGAATTTATCAATTGGACACTAAGCCCTAATGGTCAAAAAATTGTTGAAGAAACAGGATTTGTTCCGATTGTTAATGTTAAAGTAGAAATAAATTAGTTTGTTTTAGTAAAATCTTATCTACAATTTTTCTACTTCTTCTTTCTTCTCTTTATTTTTTTGAAAGAATTTTAGCTTCTTCTTTGGTTTCTGCTCTTTTTCTTCTTCAGCTAAATTCTTTTCTTCTTCAATTTTTTTATCGTAATTTTTCAAATGTTCATGTTGATAACTAAATTCCTTGACAATATGAATGATTTTCTCACCGACCAATACTATGTCTTGGAGAATCGCTCGTAAAGCATTACCTATAATTACTTCTGGTTTATCAATATCAAACTCACATTCATCTGTTACTTCAGCATCACAATATTTGAATTCAAAAAGACCATCGATTATCCGATTACAAGTATCATAAAGCTCTTCAACATTTTCTATTGCAAGATCATAATTATCATATAATGCCTTTACTGAATAATGCATTAATTTACCAGCAATGGATATTTCTTTAAGTATTTGGATTAAACGTTGGGAATCTTTTGGTTTCATTTTCTCTAAATATTCATCCATTAATTGACGGGCTTCTTTACTTTTAATAGAAACAATATTAATCCGCTCAAAGAGTTGAAATTTTTCCAGTTCAATTTTTGTATCTACTTGCCCTTCTTTCATGAGTTTAAGTAACTCACCGCGAACTTGTTTTTCTTCAACTTCACAAATATCTAATGTATGGCAAGGAATTTCTGTTCCACATTGAACATAAAGAGCTTCAAAATACTTACTAGGTATAAATGATAATTGAATTAATTTGTATTCGATATCTTTCTGAATTTTTCTAAATCCTAATAATCTTTCAAACATTATGTTAGAACAACTCCTCTAAGTGCATAATAACAACCAACAGCACATAATCCACTGATTAGTGGTGTCAGAAAAACAAATATGACAATCATTCTTAACGTTGAGAAATTTATCTGTTTTTTCATTCCTACACCAGCTCCTACAAAACTTGAAACCAGGGTAAGTGTGCCTGAGACGGGTATCCCTAAATAAACTGCTATGAAAACAATAAAAGCTGCAACACCTTCAGTTACAAAAGCTGATTCTGGGGTTAATTCAACTACTTCATTTCCTAAAGTCTTGAGAACGCGCCAGCCAATAATGATTAAACCTGCTCCTAAACCTATTCCACCAAGAATGAAAGGTAATTTGTGATAAAACCAACTTTTATCTGGATCTTGCTCAAAAAACCAAACTATTGGGGCTATAGCATTGTTAATATCATTTCCTGCTCGAGAAACTCCAGTTATACAGACCATCACTAACAATAAAACACCAAAGATAGTGTTTGCTTTTTCAGTTCCTCGAAAACTTTTGATAGTTCTTCGAAGTAATGAGTTGATCAATTTCATTACTACAAAAGATATTGTAAATCCTAATGCGGGGGAAATAAACCAAGTAGCTAATACATGCCCCATACCAGTCCAATTCCAATGTATTTTACTTCCAGTAGCAATTGAGATACCAAGAATAGAACCGACCATTGCTTCAGTTGAGGATATTGGCAATCCAAAAACGGATGCAAGTATAAGACTAATAGCCATAGCAACATAAATGGATATCAAAACTAAATTCGAAGTCATATCAAGATCTGAGATATCGTCTCTTAGCGTTTCACCAACATTTTTTGATAAAAATACTCCACCAATTAGTGCAATAATGGCTCCCACAACTACAGCGGTCCTTACTGATAATCGTTTTACACCGACGACTGAAGCAAATGTTTCATCGTTAGCACCAATAGCAAATGCTAGTAATATTGAAACAACTATTATTACTATGAAGATTGAAGATACCATTAGACATCACATTTACTGAAACAGTTAGACTTCACTAATTACAATCGATCGAAGTACATCAGAAGCATCCTCAGCAGAGTTAGCTGCTTTTTCGATATCTCTCATTGCATGATCAAAAATAACTAACCCAGCAAAATTATCTGAAACCTTTTGATAATCAAAATATTGATATTTCAATTTTGAATAAAGTCCATCAACTTGATGTTCGAGAAAGCTAATTTCAGTGGTAAGATCAATTGTTTTTTGAATATCTTTTCTATAAATAGCTAATGCTTCTCCAAGCTTTTGTGTGCACATGTAAATTAATTCACAAGCTTTAGCCACTGTTTTAAAAATATCATCAGGTAATTTGATTTTGTGAAGAATTAACATATTTTCAGCTGCTCTTTTAGCATAATTGGCGATTTCATCAGCTCGTTTGATAAAAGTTAAGATATTCGATCGAAGTTTTGATTTTAATGCTCCTTTGGTCAATTCGAGCCACATTTCTGCTAATAATCGATCAGCAGTATTTTCTTCTGCTCCAGTTATGCCTACCTCTCGATCTAATCCTGCAAAATCTCCTTTCCTCCAAGCGGCAACTGCATTCATCAATGATTTTGCTGCAAGCTGTATGCGACCAATATGCTCTTCCATTTTTTTCTGAATTTCTTCTTCAGCTCTTTTTCTTAGAAAGCCACTTATTCTCAAGTCAAACACCAATTTATTATTTGTCTATTTTGGATACTAGCTTCTACTACAAAGGAATCAAAATAAAAACCTTACGAGATAGTAATCAAATTCATTTTTTAAAATACCTAAAAAAAAGCATTAATTCTAAAATCAAAAAAAGAAAAAAAGGAATCATAGTCCGTTTGGACTAGTTCCTATAGGTGATGTTGAAATACAAAATTCTATACAGTATCTACAATCTCCAGCATCCCAGTAATTCCACCACCACCAACCTGCATTGGCAAAATCTAACATGGAATTAGACCACCAATTAAAGATTGGATACTGATCATCAACATCAGGCCATGAATCATCTTCCCAAGCTTGAACATTGATTTTCAAAGGATGCGTTTTTGGTATGAGGACACTTGCCATTGTTTTCTTCCAGTAAACATATCCTGCGCCATCACGACTTACAGTACCGTAGAAATCATTAGTAACATACCCAGAACCACCGTAACCATCACCGACATACCATTTCATGTACATTTCACCAGCACCTTTTGGCCAAGGATCATAATCGTTTTCATAATAAACTCCTACTAAGTTTATTTCTACATAGTAGCAATCTGATGCACTCCAATCACTGGTAATTACCACATAGGTGTCACCATCTTCATACAAGTCAGAGGGAGATACACCATAAGCTGTTTCCCAAGACCAACTATTACCATCAGGATCAAGATCAATACCAAAAAGATCTTTGTAGGCAGCCCAAGCAAGTTCTGAACAGTACCAGCCATCAATACCTGAAATACTGTTAGTACTATCAATTTGCTTATCAAGCCAACCCCAATCATAGTCAGGTCCAATTGGGTACCCATCGGTACCACCTTCTAATTTAGATTTACACCAATCAACTGCTTGCTGTCTTTGAGCATTCGTTACTCCAGAAACTCGTAAAGCGACAGCATTATCAGCATGCTCATTAACTCCTTCTAACCAAGTTGAATACCCTAATCCATTTCCAGCATTATCACTTTTTGTAGAATGAATTACGTATGGAGTGCCAACTGACATCCAAACATGTTGATCCCTATCCCAAATAAGTTCTCCAGCTTGCACAAAACCAGCAAATATTTCTGTATGGGAAAATTCTCCTGGTATGAGATAATCAAAGAATGTATCTGGTGTTCCTAAAAGAATAATATCTCCTGGAACTAAACCATTGTATGAGAGTGAATTCTTACCATCATCTGCAAATTTTACTTCTGTATCTGATGATTGATCGATAATATAGGTAGAATTTCGATATAAATCGGTAGGAATAGCACTCAAATTTCTACTTGCAGATATAGGTCCTGCAAGTACAAATATTCCACTTACAAGCGCAAAAAATATTATAGCTCGTACTTTGTCTCCTGCCATTTTACTATAACACCCTAGCTAGGAATTAATCATCATTCTTTTTTCACCTTAAAAAGCATTGTTTTCTTTTACGTAAAAGAAAAAATTACTGACAAAAATCTGATTCCTACCATAATTTTTTATAGGAACTTTTTTCAGTCTTTTCATATCATCATTAGATGTGAGATTATGAAATCTAAAGCAGCTATAGCAACCACAAGTTCTCATTCAGCTTTTTACAACATCATTCCTGGTGCACTAGAAGAAGGAGTAGATGTTTATGCCGTTTGTTATGATCGTGATTGGGAACTTTGGTCTCAATATCCAGAATTCCTCGAAAAAATAAATATTATTCGTGTAAAACACTATAATGCTCAAGACGAGACTGTAAAAGCATTAAATTCAATTGATCAAGATGTTATCATCGTTCCTCATGGTTCCTTTGTGCGATATCTCTCGGTGGCAAATTTGAAAGCTTTAAAGCATCCCATTTTTGGTGGGGTAAAAATTCTTGGATATGAAGGTGATAGGAATAAAAATGTAGGAATATTAGCTGCTTCTGGGATATCCACTCCTAAAGTTTTCGAGAATAGTACTGAAATTGATAGACCAATTATGGTAAAATTGCATGGTGCAGAAGGCGGTAAAGGTTATTTCATCGCTTTTGATCAAAAAGATTTTCAGCAAAAATCAAAAGACAAGGAAGTTGATTTTATTCAAGAATACATCAGTGGTGTTTCTGTTTATGCTCATTATTTTAGTTCCCCCCTTGAAAACCGTTGTGAACTCTTGGGATTTGATCGCCGTTTAGAATCAAATGTTAATTCGCAATATCTTGCTCCTTTTGATGATCCATCATTTACAGTTGTTGGTAATGTACCAATAGTTGTTCGTGAATCACTAGTTCCAGAATATCATCGTATGGGAAGGAATTTTGTTGAACAAACAGGTCTTGTAGGACCTTTCTGCATTGAGACTATTGTTACCTCGGATCCTAAAATATATGCTTTCGAGTTTTCTGGTAGAATAGTTGCTGGAACAACAATTTGGGTACCGTATGGTAATACCTATGCAAATACCTTGTGGGGAGAACCAATGTATATGGGTAAGCGAATAGCTCGCGAAATAAAGAATGCTTTTACCAAGGGAAAAATTGATTTAATATCTCTTGATTCACCTAAATTAAAGGAGATCTAATACTCATGATAAAAAGAGAAGAAATGCAACAATTAGTTAACGAATACAAAGGGAAACCTACCATAGTAATTTTTGGTAGCCATTCGGCTATTGAAACAGGTATTGCTTCAAAGAAAATGGGTTTGAAGAACATTGTTATTGTAAGAAAAGGAAGAGAAAGGCAATATCTTGAGGAACAAAGCCATCTTTTTGATGAAGCTCTAATTGTTGACAATTGGGATGACATGCTTAATGCTGATGTTCAGAAAAAACTCCAAGAAAGAAATGGTATACTCATTCCTAATCGTTCATTGGTTGTTTATTTGAAAGCACATAGAATTGAAGAAATCTTGGAAATACCGATTTATGGTAGCCGAACGATGCTTAAGAGTGAAGACCGAACAACAAATGAAAAGGAATATATTGATCAATATGGCCTTTTGAAACGATCGGGAATTAGAACGCCTAAAGAAATTAGTTTGGATAATTTAGATCGAATAGGTATAGACAAAGAAATACCAGTAGCTTTAGTAAAAGTGCAACAAGCTGATAATCCTCTTGAACGAGCATTCTTCTATATTACTTCTGAAGATGATTATTATCAGCAAGCAAAAGCAATGAAAGCAAAAGGATTGATTAATGACGAAACTTTAGCAGAAGCTCGAATTGAGGAATTTATTATCGGTCCCTATTTTAATTGTAATGGTTGGGCTTCGGGTTTAAATAAAGGACGTGTTAAACTTTACAGCCCTGAGGAAGGAATTCAATGGCGAAAACTTGATCATGATCCTTTTGAGGATCCAGTTGTTGATTGGGATTTTGTTGGTTTTGGTCAAAGATTACAAACAAATAGTAGTGGTTTTATTAATCTCCCAGCAAAAATACAACAACAAATAGGTGATAAAATAAAAATCAAGAACGAAGAAATCGGTCATACAATGGCTACTATGCGTGAATCTAAAATGGGTGAAGTTGTAGGATCAATTCCTTATTTCCTTGAAGTTGCTCAAGATATCTATCCACCAGGAATGATTGGGTTATTTGGTTTACAAGGTGCTGTTCCTATAAATGCTCAAACGAATAAACCTGATTGGGTCGTTTTTGATGTTAGCATGCGTGTTCCAGGTGATCCAGCTATTGCTGCCAGCCCTCAAATGAATAGTTTAACAATAAAATATAGACATTACTTACCTCAAGGAGTAACTCATATATCATCACCACTTGATTTACCAATGATTGAAATACTTCATGCATTCAAAACTGGTGAACAAGCAAAAATAGTTACATAAAACCTAAGGGAAATTACAAAAAACATCATTCAATATCTTTTCTTAAAAAAAAGAAAGTTTTGATGATAGAAAACTATCATCAATTTAGTTGAGATATTTCAACTAATCTTCATCTTTTTTGACATCAATAGGGATATCAGGAATCTTATATTCCTCTTCTATTTCTTCCTCTTTAATTTCCTCTTCTTCTTTTTCCTCTTCCTTGATTTCTTCGATTTGTGGAACTTCAGGTATTACTGGCATTTCTGGTTCTTTTTCTGGCTCTACAATTTCTTCTACTTCTTCAATTGTGTTTTCAGTTTTTTCTTGTTCTTTCTTTAATGCCTCTTCTACCTTGTCTTCAAGAGCTTCCAAATCAGCAATGATATTTTTTTCTTCTCTTGCTTCTTCTCTTGGTCCATGATGGAATCGCTCACGTTTGCCTATTTCTCTTGGTTCTCCTTGTCTGTCACCAGATTGACGTCTTAGTTCTCTTCTTGCTCTGAATAATTCTCTTCGAATTTCACGTAATTGTTCTTCTTTTGTTTGGATAGAAATGAGTGACAAAAGTTCTTCTTGGGTATCTCTTAAAGTATGCCAATCTTGATATCTATCAAAAGGATATTGCATTTTGACTCGTGAAACAAATCTTGAACTATCACCTTCAATCCAAGTACTCTTCGACCAAAGGCTGGTAATACGTTGTTCACCTAAGTGTTCTCTATTTCGTAGATTCCAAAGAATTCTCAATCGGTCAAAGTTTAAATGATGGATTGAAATTAAATCATTTTCATCTTTGCTTGAGAGCTCTTCCCACATTGGGATTGTGTATTCACGTGTTCTACTTCTTGACCAAACCATTAATACTATGATCATAGGTAATACAACAAAAAGAACGATATATGTTGCTGGATGTTCAATAATTGGTTGTAGTGCTGTTTCTATTGTTGTTGGGGCGAAATCAAAATAGACTAGAATGAAGAAAACATAAGCAGCAATCGTTATTGTTAATACTATGAAATCAAATATTAAATTTGAAAATATTCGAATCATAATATTTGGTTTGATATATTCTCTGAAAGCATGCCATGATTTATCAATTAAAAATGAAGGATGTTCTTTTGCTTCATCATTTTTTTCAAAAGATAATTTCTCTTTTGGTATAAAGCTAGTCTTGTAATGGAAGTAGTCAAATTGTGCTCCATCTAACCCCCATTTATTATTTTCTTTTACTAAAAAGATAATTAACGGAGCATAATCCATGGGATGAGAAAATCTCTCTACATAGGATTTTTCTCCACGAATAAAGAAATCTCCTCCTATAAATAAAATTACCAATCCAACAAGAAGAGATAACCAAGCACTTATGGGTATTAAAGCTACAAAACCTGTAGCACTTACTAAATCTGTAATAGCATATTCTAAAGCTGTTGTCCAAAGTAGAATCCCTGGGAAAACAAATCCCAACATACTATCGGGGACAACCTTCCAATTTTTCATACCTTTTATTGTCCGTTTGTATAATCCTTCGAACACCACCCAAATACCAAGACATATGAACATTAATCCTGTAAGTAAATATGTTAGATATGTCCAATATCCGGTTCCCTCACCAGCAGGATATTTGCTGGAAAAAAGCCAGGTGAATAAAGTCATTAAAAAGAAAGGAACACTAAAAATCCCGAATTGGAATGGGAATAATTGTCGGGTCCAAATAACTAGATATTGTAAACTTAGTTTGGTCGCTTTCTCAGGTGTATCTGCATCACCTATTATCCTAAAGAAAGATCCACCACCAATATTCCATCGGGTCAACTCAGTTTTAAGTTCTCGAGTTCGCAAGGTTAGTTTAGGTCGAAATTGTTTTTCAATTTCTAAACTTTGTTCAGTTATATCAGTGTAACCATCACAAAGATTTAGATAAACTTCTGCTCCTTCTTCAGGTCGCAATCGAAACAAAGTTTTCTTGAGAGATTCTGTTGGCCAGTCATCAAGATTATCATAGAAAACTTCTTTGAGTTCTTTTATATTACTTTCTGGTTTCTTATCTTCATCTTCCATTTTTTCTTTAACCTTCCAATTTTTCTCTTAATTTTACACCTAATTCATCATTATTTAATGCTAAAATCCTTGCTGCTAAATGAGCAGCATTTTTACCATTATCGATACCAACAGTTGCTACTGGCACACCAGGAGGCATTTGCACAATTGATAATAATGCATCAAGTCCTCCTAATTTTGCTGATATGGGGACACCAATAACAACACGTTTTGTTTTACTCGCGCAAACACCAGGTAATGCTGCAGCTAATCCTGCTATTGCTATTATTATTTTAGCTGGTGTCTTTGAGAGATATTCGTCTAATTCTTTTGCATTACGATGAGCAGATAAAATTACTGCTGTGTGAGGAATCTCATATTCTTTTAAAACATCAACAGTTTTATCAACAATCTCTGCATCAGATTTAGATCCTGATATTACTACAACTACAGGTTCATTCACGGGGAATCACTTCTATATAGTTATATTTCGTATTGATTTTTGTCTATTAATCTTTCTTAGTTTTTTCTCAAAAATTTCACTAAATCATGCTTAGATTTTGGTCCGCTACGAGCACCCACTTCTTGGATGCAAACAGCTGAACATCCCGCAGCAATTTTTCCTGCTTCTTTGAGTGCCTTTTCTCGAGTTATTGCATAAAGCATTCCAGCTGTAAATGCATCACCAGCACCGGTAGTATCCACAACATTAACTGGAAATATTGGTATATTGAAAATTCCTTCACGACCAAAGAGAGTTGCACCATCTTTTCCTTTGGTAACAGCAACAATACGTTCTTTCTTTTCTTTAACAAAATTAGTTGCAACAGCATCTATCTCTTCTTCAGCACATCTGAATATTTCTGAAAATTCTTTTTTACTAGCAACTATTAATTTTGCTTGTTGGGCAAGGCGATATGCTCGGCTAGGATT
Source organism: Candidatus Gerdarchaeota archaeon (assembly GCA_016840905.1). Next base: position 22,434 of record JAEORM010000161.1, read on the forward strand.
TTGTGCAATAAGTGCTCCTGGACTAATCGAGAAATTTATTGGTAAATCACTTTCTAATAAGGCTTCTATTGCTGAAACATTTCGAAGATCTGATAAGTTGACCCATTTTGCTTTTGAAAAAATATCGATGGGTAAATCTTCTGAAGTCAAAGTGTCTGCTGCACCACTGTATGCTAGAATCATACGTTCACCTTTTTTATCAACACAAATATAACAAGAACCAGTGCCAACCTTTTCAGACATAATTAAGGTGTCTTTTATAGCTACCCCTTCATTAAGAAGATCATTTTTGAGAATTTCACCAAAGTGATCATTACCTATTTTTCCTGAGAAAGCAGTTTTCAACCCCAAGCGGTTACAGAGTACTGCTACATTAGCTGCTGCACCACCTGGCATCATTTTGAAGTCTTGAACAAAAGATTCACCATCTTTTTGTGGAAATTCATCCACTATAGCAATCATGTCGATTAAAACAGCACCAACAGAGATAACATCATACACTTCAATCATGAACTGTTCCTCACTTATTATAGTGTATAATAACTGCTAATCAAAAACTTATATTGATTTTGTTAGACCTAAATGCTGTTCTTTTTACTATTTGTATTATTATTTTTCATATCACTAGGTCTATTTGGCATAGTATAGAAAAATGGTAATATTAAAGCCATTCCTGCTATTAAAATGAAAAGTGGTACCAAAAAGCCCATTCTAGGGTTAGTATCTTTGAAGGCATCAAAAATGAATCCCGCAATGAAACCACCAGGTAACCAAGCTATAAATCTAAAGATAGCGATAGAATTGTATACTTTACTCTTCCGTTCAGCTGAAACATTTGTGAATAATGAAATTGTTGCAGGTATCCATAGAGCAATTGAGAATCCTAGAAATACTCGAGATATATACATAATCCATTCTTGTGCAGGGTAATAAACAAAAATTACCACTAATATACACCAAATCAGTCCACAGATTTCTGAAATAAATAATAATAATTTTGCTCCTATCTTATCAACTAGACGTCCTATCAACATTGAAACTAATACTGCTACATTGGTAATCAAAGAGTATAAGCTGATATCTTCATCAGCTATTTTATATACGCCCATAACTGCTTCACTTTGCAAGCCAGGCCAATGAACTCCTAAAGCAATTGACCAAAGGAAAGCATCTAGAACAAAAGAAAATGCTACCCGTAAAACCCACTTGTCTTTAAAAGTATCAATGAAACCTCGGACAAATTCGTTCTTATTGCCTTTTTTCCTTCTCTCTGTATAGAGTGCCACTTGTTCATGGATCATATTTGCTCTATCAGTTCGAATTTTCTTTCTGGAAGAATCTGTAACAACAACAAAAATCGCTGCTGCAGCTAAGAAGAAAATTATTGCTCCATAAATGTAATAATATGACCGCTCTTTGTTACTATATTCTAATTGTAAGACAATTAATAAAATGAAAATCAAAGTTGAAATTGCTACATCACCAAATCGACCGAAGAAATAAGTGATTGAACTTACTTTTCCTTTATTTTCCTCACCAGCAGATTCTGTTAATAAAATATTATTTGGTGATTCATTCAAAGAATAAGCAAAACTCAAGAGCAATAGTGCAATGATGATCCATGCAATATGACTTGGTCTAAATATAAAGAAAGAAAAGGCTGTTCCTATTAAAAAATAAGCGATTATCAAAACCCGTTTATATCCTAATAATCCATTGAAATAGTCAGCAGCTATAAGCCCTATAATTGCTACAAAAGAACTGGTTGTTGAGATTATACCAAATAGCTTGACAGTTGCACCGCTTGTATTCATAAAGTAAAGACTGGAAAAGATATAATGTACGCTGTTAGCTGAACTAGTGAAAAAAGCTGCTATTGTGAAGAAAACAATATTTCTCTTTCTCTCCCTACCAGTAAGTAATTGCCTCCCAGGAGTAGGGTCTTCTTGAACTCGAGAAATGAATTCTTCATCTTTACTTTTTACGGTCAAATCGCTAACCTCAAAGTACTCTTGCCTATGAAATACTCTGGTCAGAGAGTTCTAAACTATTTAAGCATTTACTCCAGACTAGTTGAACTCTAGCTTAAACATGCTGCCTTTTCTCGCAAAATTTTACGGTATTTTTTCTGTAATTCTAAGATTCGTTGGAAATCTTCATGAAAATTTGTATTTATAATATCAAAAAATTCCTCATTGGTAGCCATTTGATTTCTCTCTTTTGCAGTTATCCGTTTAACAAATTCTATCGTTTTTGGAAAAGCTTTGAATATTTTTTTCAGAGGAAAAATTGAACGTCCAGAATAGGCAATTGA
>JAEORM010000162.1 GCA_016840905.1 Candidatus Gerdarchaeota archaeon
GAAATTAGCAGTATCAGTAAGCATTAAAGCTGGGATGCCTTGCTTTAGGAAAGGTGTATGATCTGAACGCAATAAATCCACTGCGTTAATAGTCAGAAACTCAAAGTTAAAAGGTACAGCAGCATTCAGATACGGTAAATCAATAGTTTTATTTTTACATTGTTGGCAGAAATTCTTAGCTAAAGCTTGGCAATTCTTATCACCTGCAATAGCGATAAAATTACCAATTTCCTTTCTCAAATTAACTTTGTATTTTGGCAACATTTTGAAAACGTTTGCTGGTAGTATTTGGGAGTGCTCCCGATTAGAAGAATAACCAATGGTTTCTAAATTTAAGACTCCGAGTATTTCTTTTTGATCTTTAACTGCTTTTTCTACCCATTTGTTGCTACCAACCAAAGCTGTTTTTCCAATCCAATCAGCTGGTGCTTGAATGTCCTTTAATACATCTATGAATGCTTCCAAATATTGAAACTCTTTTTCAGTCAATCCTGATTTAATCTTCTCTAATGCAATTTTTGCTCCTTCATAATAGCCACTTTTTAAGGATGAAGGTTTGTAAAATTCAGCAAATAGCTTCCTCATTATTAGCAGAGAGCTGGGTTCCATAAAGCGATCTTTCTCATCAACCAATCCTAATTCTTTTCGTATACGAAGCCAACTTAAATATAGCAATGGATTACCTTCCTCAAGTGTGAAGCTTACAAAACGAACATTTCTATCCTCGAGGTCATAGTTTGCAAGGAGTCTTGCAGCCTCCAACATTGCTGCTACTCCGGAACCATTGTCATTTGCTCCTGGTGCTTTAGCCACAGTATCATAGTGACTAGTAATCAATATCTCAGGTTTTGAATTCTCACTTGTTACAGCTTCAATATTTCGAAACTCATAATCTATCCCTGGGAATGTAAATTTTTGTTCATCGGTTACTAAACCATATGAAGCGAATTCTTTCTTAATATAATCAGCTGTTTCAGTTAGCTTTTCAGGTGAAATAGGATAATGTTTTACTCCTTCTATTGCAGCTATATGCTTGTATAATCGTTTGATGTCTACTTGTGATACTAATTCATTGATTTCCATTCTTCTTCCCAAACTTACATCATCAATATTATTGATAAATTTAATGAACTAAATTTTGTTAAAGCTATTTTTTTCTTCAATCAATCTTTATAGGTGAAGTTTTGTAAAAATTCCAAAACATATGGAAATACCATTCCTTTTCTATAATGAACGTCATGTCCAACATTTGGAAAAAGAATAGCTTGTGCGTTTTTCATCTTCTTACTTATTTCATCTATAAGAGGATAGATGTTCCAACGATCATTTCCTCCAGCATATAACAGGAATGGATTGTCAAGCTTTGGTAGGTGTTCATCCGCACCGTTATAAAGGTCTTTGCTGTTTGACCAAGAATTAATAACATCATAATCCATAGCTCTCAATGCTTTCTCATTCTCAGGGTTTACTGTATCACCTCTCTCTATAATATGCTCTATTAAACCATCAGCTCCTTTCTTCAGCAATTCACGAATATGTTCTTGTAAGGCTAATCTATCACCTGTATATTTTTGAGGAGCAGCACCACCAATAATAAAACTATAAAATCGTTCAGGATAATCTCGAGATAGAAAGAAAGCTATTGTACCGCCCATGGAATAACCCCAACAATGGGCTTTAGGTATATTCAAATCATCTAATACAGCTATTATATCAGAAGTAAAATCTCGAGAGGAATAATATTCGCTCCCATAAGGTTTATCGCTTGCTCCATGACCACGCAAATCAACTAGAATCAATCTATAATCGTTTTTTAGTGAATTAATATAATCATCTGCAGCATGCCACTCAGTATAACTACCCATACTAGCATGTATCATCACTAGTGGTGGACCATTACCTTCCACAACATAATGAATCTTTATCCCATTATTCTCTACGAAAGTCATAAGTATAATTTTCTAAAAAATGTCTTAAATATTCTCTCTAGTCTTGGTAATTTTACTTTTGAGATTTTTTCCATATTAAGATTAAAAAAATAATGAATCTAAGAATCCTTAGATTCACTTAAGATTAATTCACGAATATTATCTCGGGAACTAAGTATGATAAGCTTCTCTACCTTACCATCTTTTGTTAAAATGAATCGCGCAGCTTTTACGTAATCTCCTTCAAATTCTGTCTCATTATAAGGATCAAGACGTTCTTTATAGTCACCCATTTTGGCAAACAGTTGATTATCTTCAAAAACAATTTCTATCGTAGAGTTTTCAAATGTAAATATGCCTTGGAGTTTCTTAAATGCAGTAGGATCTACTTCAGTTTTAGGTTTTTTGAAGAATTCAGTTACTTTCTTTTCTTTAGGATATTTCCCAACTGGTTGAACTAACACAACAAATTCATCATTCGTATCAAGTTCGAATAGCTTATCGAGCTTATGTTGCTCGTAATAGCCAATTGCGCAAGTTCCAAGTTTAATAGCTTCACAAGCTAAGTAAAGACTTTGACTAATGAGACCAAGATCAACAGCAATGAACTTATGAGCAAGAATGGTATACCGCCATTCGGTTCTATATGGAACTGCTGTCCAGAAGAAAATAACTGGTGCTTTTCCAACAAAATTTTGATTGTAAGCCAATTCACCAATAGTTTTCTCAGCTTCGACTATTTCTTTGATGAATAAGAGTTTGTGTTTGAATGAGATATAACGGTAAAGACCGGGTTTAAGACCATCAACATAATTTATGACAAGATATGTCTCAAAAGGGCTTTTAGCACCAGAAGATGGTACTGTTCTATAAACACCTCGACCGGATTTTGATTCTCGTTTTAAGCCTTGAGTGCACCAAAGTAAAAATGACAGCTCCTCGAGAGATAAAGGATCTTCGGTATAATTTCGCCTACTTTTTCTGGTATTAACAATACTCAAGAAAGGCGTTTTTCCTATTTTAAAATCCTCAGGTGAAATTAAATCTATTAGTGTTGCATCTTTAGGATAAGGTCTTTCAAAAGGAGGAGGGGGAATTTTCTTCTGTTCATCAGATTCAGGCACATCTTTTTTATATTCTTCACTATCGAAGAATTGTAGGAATTTTCTATTTTCTTTCATATTTGTTATTTAATTTTTATTTGTTATTAATTGTTATTAGTAGTCTAGATTTCTTTTATTTATTTGGCATGCAATATGTCATATCTACATCTTCATGAAATTTACCGCTATAAAAATTATAATAGCTAGTTTTTAAAACTTCTAAATAGTGCTTCAAAAACCGTTTAGCAGTTGCCTTATTACTTGCTATTTCAACTTCATTAAATGCTTGAGTAATTAACTCATGAGAGGGAAGCTCTATTTCATCATAATTTAGATTATCATTTAAAGCAGAGATGAAACAAGCTTTGAGTTCCTTGTGAAGAGAGAGATTCTTATCTAACATATCCTTTACATCATGGACTATTTTTCCATGACCAGGTACTATAACATCAATAGTCATTTTCATGAATTGTTCATAAGCAGCAATATATTCTTCGGGATTCCCGGTTTTCTTTGGTTGGTTTTGATAAAACCCCATAAAAGGTAAATTAAGATTTATTCCACCAGTAAAGAAAAGATCGCCCCCAAATAGCACCTTCTCCTTTGGCAAATAAACTACACTTGAACCAATGGTATGCCCTGAGACTTTTATAAATTCTAATTCTATATTATCTTCTTTTATAGTTAATTTTTCATTAAAAGTTTCCAGTGTAAAATTTTTTAATTTTACACTTTTGGGCATGTTTTCCCTACTTCTCATACTTAATAATAAAATGCAATCAGTAAAAGCTTCTAAACCACCTCTATGATCGCTGTGTGTATGCGTTAAGAACAGATACTTAACAGGAACTTCAAAACATGATTCGAGTTTTTTGTGAAACTGTTGACCAATTTCCAATGAAGCGCCACTATCAATTGCAATAGAATAATCTCCTAATGATATTCCCCCTAAAACACATGATCTACTTATAGTTTGAGAGTGGGTATCAGCAACCGTATGTTCAGTAATAATTTCTAAATCAGTCATCTTTCTAACATCAATTTAAATTAGCAAATTATATAGATTACTGTTCTAAATTATCTATGATTCAAAAAAATTACTGGCAAATTTAAGTGTTTTTTTCAAGAAAACTTAAGTTTTATTTAATTAATAGTAATTTGTTAGTAAAATTTGGGGGATTATTGTGATTCCTATCACTGAACAGACAGTTATGGATTTTTATTTAGAGTTATTGAAAGATGATAAGATTAAGTTTCTTATTGGCAAAACTAAACAAAAAAAAGAAATCACTAAATTAATTCAAAAATTACAAAAAGCAGATATTATTCATGACAAAATAGAAATCGCTAAAGAACTCTGGATAGTATTATTTGAAAGTTCAATGGTTTATCTTGATCCTGACAAACAAGGATATGATTCGCTATTTGATTATTTCAATGAATTCGTTAATTTTGAGGAATTAATTTTTGCTTCTGATTCATTTTACAGAGATCATACACTTCATAGCCTTTGGGTGTATTTTTTAGGTGAATACCTTGTTTTCAATCCTACTTTTGAGGGATTGTTCAATCAACTGAATAGAACAATCATTAATTCTTCCAAAGTACAGCAATTTTTCAAAAATCTAAATTACCCTCATATTTTCGGTAGTTTCTGTAATTTTCTTGAAAATGTGAACGTTATTTTGGAGCATAGCGATTCCATACGTTGTGTTTCAGCTTTATCACATGACCTTGGTTATCCCTTGAAAAAAGTTGCTAAAATAAATAGATCCATC
>JAEORM010000163.1 GCA_016840905.1 Candidatus Gerdarchaeota archaeon
TGCAACATGTGTTGGTGTTGTTTTTTTCTGCGCATATGTTTGAACTGCTAAAATCAGTGCTGTCGCACCCACACCTGTAACAATACTAGTGAATATAACTTGATTTGTAAAATTTGTTGTAGTAAAAGCGAAATTTTCATCCCACCAAATTGCGCTTGCTATCCATGATAAAATAGTGACTGTAGCTGTCTGGAAAACTACTAATGAACTATAATGAACCTTCTCGTTAAATTTGTCTATAAAGATGATATGAAAAGTATAACCAAATGCGCCTATAAAAACAAGGAGATCGCCAATAATATCTGAAAATTGTAGATTGAATGAATCAATTGATAGTAGAGCAAGACCTCCAAAGGCTACTAGTATACCTAACCATGATAAATAGTGAGGTGGTTTCTTTAATAATAAAGCAGCAAAGATAGGCACTAAAACTACATAGAGACCTGTAATAAAAGCTGTTTTGCCAGGTTCGGTACCCTGCTCCATTCCAAAAGTTTGAAAGCTATAACCAATGAAGAGAAATAAACCAATAATTACTCCACGCCAAACAGCTCCCCAAGTAATCTTATATTTATATAATTGATAACTAAAAACTAGCAAAAGTATAACAAGAGCAATAGAGAACCGAAAGGCAAGAAAAGTCATTACATTAACAATTTCAATCGCTTGATCAACCATAAAAAAGGTACTTCCCCAAATTATCGTTATAACTAATAAAGCTAAATCTGCAAGAAGCCTATGACCAAGTGAGGGTTTATCTAATGACATATGGTAGATAAAATAACTATCGGTGTTTTCAAGTTTTCTTTTGAAAAGCTAATAAAGCAAATAAAATTACTCAGAAAAGAATTAATGTCCCTCGGAAGGAGGGACAAATTGTCCAAAAGAATACAAGCTTTACAGCTTATATTGTTCAGAATCCCCGAGAAACGACATTTCTAATACCGGGGGGCGATAAAAGAAAGATTTCTCGTTAAATTCTGTCTTAATAACCACACTTAAATACTACTTTTTAAACTTCTCATCACTATTAAATATTCTAAAGTTTCACTGAAGATTTTCTTTCGAATTGGAGACAAATCTTTTAAGAGAAACATTAGTAGAAAGTATATATAATAACCAAAAATCTATAGAAAATTAATTGATATCGGTGAAATAAATGGCAGAAGAAGTAGACTATTTTAAAGAATACATGACCGAAGCTGCAGGCGAACCAACCTTAATTGTCCGTGGCGTTCTCTTATTCTTCAAAAGCTCATTTAGTAACGAAGATCTAGACGCTTTAGAACAAGATATTTCATATCAAGATTCCTATAATCTAGAAACAACCCAAGAGGTTCTCCTAAATCACAATGTCCCTGATGAAATTTCCAGACAGATCTTAGCTTTACTCAATAAAAAATTCAAAGAAGCTCTAGAAAAGAAAGAAATGACCGAAAAGAAGTTGGAATTCATTCGTACTATTAAAAAGAAGCATTAATTTTTTCACTTGAAATTAATTAAGAGAAGAGTTCTTAATACTCTTTTCTCACAATGCTTCATTCTTACTTTTACTAATCAGTATTATTTAAGAGTCTATTAATTCATTTCTTCTGGGAATAGTCCTAGCTCCTTTAATTTATTTCTTAGAGAGAATTCCGCCCAAAAAATAAACTTGAATGATCGTATTGGTACAGGTTTTGTTTTCGTATCACGATTTATTTCTCTAACTAAGAATAAAGAGATCCAACCTGGAATATCTTCTGGATTTTTAAAATTAATACCAAATTTTTCATTTGCGAAATGTTTTGCTATAGAAGAAATGATTAGTCGTGCTGCAAAATCTTTGTCTTGATGTTTAATTAAAGCGGTAAGGGCTTTCTTATGATCTTTTGAAGTGGTAAAAGTTGTGATAAATCTCTGAGTCAAAGTTATTATTTCTAAATTCTCTTCGCTTGAATTAATGATTTCATTTTTCTTTAATTTGTTTAAATTATTGATTACATTCAAATAAAATAGCCGTAAATCATCATCTTCTCTTTCAGGTTTTCTCATAAGAAGATTCCATTCAATTAAATCATTTTCAGCCTTACTGACCTCAAACAATTTTATTCTTCGATCATAATTGTATCTATTGTTAATTTCTTCTAACAAACGTTCTGTGAATTTTCTACCATTCTTTCTGCATACTGATTTGAATACTGCTAAAATATATCCTCTTCTTTTCCTTGGAGTCAATTTTGCTAATCCTTTATCAGTAACGATTTTCTCAACTTTTGGTATAAGTCTACTACAATAGTCTTCTACCTCTAAGACTAATTCTGAAGGAAAGAAATCTCTCAAAAAATCGAAATCTTCTTTTAGGGCCATAGTTGATTTGTCATTTTTTCTAACATACTCTAACATGCTATAGTAACTTCGATCTTTTTGTTCTTTGTTTAGAATCTTTTGAAGGTTGTCTTTTGAGATATATGAGCCTAATTGGATTTTACTTTTGGTAGGTCTTATAGTTCGATCCACTCGAGTAAAATTGACTAATTCTGCTTTACCTTCTTCAATTTCATCTGATACTTTTTCTTGTTCAAAATCTAAGTAATTAACAGTTTTTGAATTTGAAAAATCAATACCAATAGGTAATCTATTTGTACTGAAGGTTTTTTCTGAATAATCGATTTTGTTTTTTGACATTTTTAATCCTCAAAATTTTGTTTCTAATTATTACTTTTCGAATTTTCAACTTAAAATTTCCTCAAATCGACAAAAAAATTCGAAAACGGCTCTTCTCCAACCTTTTTTTATCTTAAATAACCATTTTACAACTTATTTCCCTTTTTCGAGTTATTTTAATCAATTTTTTAAGAAAACAAACCTTCTAGTCCCTTATTTTTCATTAAAAAATCCATGCTAAACTTATGAGGTAAACAAAACTTTGGTAAGGTATAAAAAAAATGTTGCAAGGCATTTGAAAAATATAGGTTGATTTTTAATAAAACCTTTGTTTATAAGAAGATCCTGCTAAACCCAATAGTTATTGATATAATTTTCTTTATAAATTACTCAAAAAACAACAAATGATAAATTTACTACATAATTTCTCAATCATTATTAGTAGAAAGACATTTTAAATGCAAGTTAATAATTAAAAGTATCATATCATCAGAAGCTGAAAACTATGTCTGAAAATAAGGTTACTTTATTCTTGTTTAGAATTATTTTCTTTATGATCATAATCTTACTTGAACTCACCATGAGCATTCTTTTCCTAGTATTGCCCTATTATCCGTTAGAAGGAGCAATAATTACTGTTGGATACCAAACCATCTTTGGTTGGCTTTTAACATCAAGTTCTATATTGATCATAATTGGTTCAGCTTTATTATTTTCTTCAGCTTTTACTTATACTAAAGATCGTTTAGATGAATTCTTTACTTCAGAAAAAAACATTAGAATTATTGGATTTTCAACTATTTTCTTAGTATTTATACAAATAGTTTTACTTTCTACTAGCCAACTCTATTATACCCTTTATAGCTCAACTATTGGCTATGTCTATTTGCAAATCATTATTTTAAGTATACTTCCCCCAATTTCGCTGTATTTCCTAGCTAATTTCTCTACTGATCTAGATAAAAAATATTCACTCTCAAAAGATGCCCCTTTACGAATAAAACTAGCTACTATATGGATGATCTTTTTAACTATGGCTACACAAATTTTTGCTGCAAGTTGGGAATTTGTCATAATAGGTTTAGGATTACTTGTAACTAGTTATCTTCTATTTTATCTTTATCGTACAGGTGCAACACTTGCTCCTATCATGTTAATTGTTCATTTTGGTTTTAGTGTTCTGATGACTGTTCTATCTTTTGTCTTCATGGAAGAAACAATTCAAAACTTAATTGCAAGTGGTGAAGAAATAACAGTACCACAAGCTATTATTTTGACCACCTTTGTCTTTATCATTCCAGGTATAATTTCAATTGTTTTAGCTCAATCATTTTTCAGAAAATGGGTTCTAGCTTGGATAAAGGAAGCTCGTCCTGAACCAGAAATGGCTATAAAATTAGAGATGGCTGATTGAGATAAATTAAGAGGAGAAATCACTTTGACAGACAATATTTTAGTTGATCATGATTTATGTTCTGGTTGTCGAACTTGTATTGAGGTATGCCCTCGAGATTGCTTTTCATTAAGCGAAGATAAGAAATCAGTTTTTACTCCTGCATATTGTCATAATTGTTGTCATTGCATTTCAACTTGCCCTGAAAATGCTATTAGCCATAGAGATTATCCTTCCTCTAATTTCTTACCAATTAAAGATTTTCTTGACCCAAAGTTCCTTGATGGTGAACAGATGTACTATCTATTGAAATCTATTAGAAGCACTAGAAAGTATTTGAAAAAACCTATTGAACAAGAAAAAATTAACAAATTGGTTGATATTGTTAGATATTCTCCTACGGGTCATCATTCTCAAAATGTAGAGGTACTAGTCGTTACAGATCCAGTACTCTTTCAACAACTTAAAGATGAAAGTGAACGAACTATCAAATCGTTTTATAAAAAAATAGCTAATCCTTTACTTGTTTTCTTTGCTAAGATTTTTGGTAAAGGTGCTGCAATAAAGAAATTACGTGAAACAAAACCACGATTTGATAGAATGTTAAAAGGGTTTGAAACAGGTGAAGAGAATCTTTTTCATGGAGCACCTCTCATGATGATTTTTCATGCTAATAAAAATAGTATTACTCCTTTAGATAATTGTACTATAGCTGCCACAAATGTTCGTCTATTAAGTCATACTTTTGGTCTAGGTTCGTGTTTTATAGGTTATGTTGCGCAATTCGGTAAATATAACACTCGTTTTTTGGAAATACTCAAAATACCAAAGAACAATAAAATCTATCAAACATTGGTAATTGGGTACCCAAAACACAAATTTAGAACTTTTATTGCCAGAAAAGAATTACAAGTAGTTTTTTACTAGAAAAATAATTATTATTGCTTCTGCAGTGAAAAGAAGAAAATAGTTTCTATACACTAATTGATTACTCGAGATACTTCAAAAACAACTCCTTATTTTTTCTTTTCAAGTTTTTAAGTTATAATTATATTACTTTTTTTAGAATTTCAAGCATATGTTTAAAATCCACTTTAGTGAAGAGTGTTAAAATAGAGAATACTAAGAACTAGGTGATCCTATAATGGAAGATTTGAGAAAATTTCTTGATAAAAACAAGGATAAAATACATGATTTGTTGAATCACATGTGGCAAACAATTGAACAAATTGCTCTCCGTTTTGAAGAAGAAATTCCTGATGTTGATTTAGATAATTCCCATGGCAATTTCATTGAGCTTAATGAAGGTTGGTCCGAGTCTTTTTATGCCAATCCTACAGTTACTTTTCCTTATGGTGAAATAGGGTACTCATTAGATGGCTTATATTGCGTATTAGCAGTAGATGCTAAAAAATTGGATCAAGATTATTTGACTAAATTACTTGAACTCTCACAAGAGAGTGATGAATTAAAAATAGAGATTTACGGAGGAGATGATTGTTTTACAACTTTCTTTAATTCAAAAGAACCAACTGATTTTGATGAAATTTTAAAAATTATTGCAAAATCAAAAGAAGATGTTCTACAAATTGATCTCAATATACCTGCTTTTTCTGATGAAGATGATAAAGAAATACTCCTAAATCAATTTTTAACTTTGTATAAATTTTTAGCCAGTAAAAACTCTCTAGCAAAATTACCTACTTATTTAACAAATGAAGAAAAAGAAGAATAATTAACTTGAATTTCTTTTATAACCTTGTTTAATTAATTCTTCTGATTTTTTTCTTTGTTCCATAATTTCTTCTTTAAAAGCTGACCGATTTAAAGCAAATTTATCTATATAGATATAATTTAGAGTGAAGCTTATATCAAATATCGGGTAGATTAAAGCTCGAGCTACTGCCATTAAAATTCCTATATAATTGAGTGGCATTTGAGTTTTAACATAGAAGCTTAATGCATAAGGAGCAAATATACAAAGAACAGCTACAGTAAGATAAATTGACATAGATTTAAACCAATTTTCCTTGCTACCATATCTCCATGATTTTTGTAATGCTTCACCTATGTGTAAATTATCCCTTGTCATTCCAGGAATAAACGCTGTTAGTTTATTACCAAATAATAAAGGAAGAAATAATGCTGCGATAATCATTCCCAAAGCTATACCCGGCATTCGCAATTGCATTAAAAGACCTATAGTCAATAATATGATTGGAAAGACAGCTATTACTAACGTAAGTAAAGTAAATTGAATCAATTGTGGAATCTTTTTTGCCGTATTTTCTAATGCCCAAGCAAAGTTAGCTTTTCCGTTTTCAGCAGTTTTCCAAGTAACACTAGAAACATATGCACTTCTAAAAATGAATATTCCTAAGCCCATAACTAATAAAATATAGAACGCTGCTTGCCCAAAATCATTCGTGTAATCTATACTAATAGATGTAACAGGATGAGAATCAAATATTATATTAGAAATGTTCAAGATTACTAATTTGAATATTGCGAAGAATAAGATTTCAGGGATTAATGATATTAGAAAAATCTTGAAGAATTGTTTGAAATATATCTTAAATGATTTACCTAAAATTCTGAAATAGTTGCCATCCCTTGGTTTAAATTCAAGTTCTAATTCAGACATATTACTACCTCACAGATTAAAATACAAATAATTATTTTTCTAATTGATATAAAAATGATTTAATTGGTCTGGGATAAAATTTACCCAAACCACGTTTGAAACATTTGTTTTAATAATTCAATTGGTAATGGTAGACATAGGAACCCAATTACATATCCAATAGAAATGTAGACGTATTTTGACCAATGAACTTTTGAAACATCATCTATTGAACCTGGATGTTGCATGAAACTCATTACCAATACCAGAAAGCCAAAAATTCTTGTAAAGGGATTAACTACAAGCAATAATGATATTACTAATGAAACAATCCTATGTGCAGTTCCACCAAAAACAGCTCTTGCAGTGTGTCCACCATCTAATTGTGAAGCTGGCATGAGATTTAAACCTGTAATTAGCAATCCAACATATCCAGCAAACATCATTGGATGCATAGCAATAGTTTGCATTGTTGGATCAAAGTATGGAACTATTCGTAACCATTGTCCTATTATAATCATGAAATTCATGAAAAAGACTGTTGGTATTTGAGTGGGATCATAATCCAGTAAATCAGGATTTATATCCACTACATAAGTCATTTTTAATCCTACAAGAAATACAGGAATTGTTACTAGAAATCCTGCAACAGGTCCTGCTATACCAATATCAAAGAGATCATCTCTTGTGGCAAATGGTTCTTTTTGTCTTATCAATGCACCAAAAGTCCCTAATGTTTGAAATCCTGGTATAGGTGGTACAGGAATAAAATAGGGTAATGAAGCATCTAATTTCTTCATCCTCGAAATTGAATAATGTCCTAATTCATGGGTACCAAGGATAGCGATCAATGAAAAGGTAAAAAGAAAAACATCTAAAGCTGGTCTTCCTTGAAAGAAATATGAGTCATAAATATTTTTTGCATATTGCCAACCTGCAATAGCAACAGTTACAATTGTAGCTACTAATAAGGCAAGATTTAAGGCGATATTCTTAAATTTATATCTATCTTTAGTAGCTTCTGGTTCCCAATAGAAAAATCTTAGAACGATATCCTTTATTCCTGGATTAACTTGTTCATTACGAATTATCATTTTGAGATTCCTATCATTCATAAGAGAGTCTTTTCTAAGTTTAGAAAACGTTAAATTAACATCTGCAGGACGATCTACTAAAAATACTGGCCCTGCTTCACTATTGTGTCCTTCTTTTACTTTTACATATTTATTAATGGTTACTTCTAACTCATCAAAAGTAAGCTCAACAGCTTTGAACTGCTTGTCTTTTGGTGAGTATACTGCTAATCTCTGGGTTACATCTTTTTGAATTTCAATTGCAGGTGTTTTTTTCAAAACTTCTAAACCTTTATTTGTTAAGGGACTACCACAAATCCCACAATTATCACCAGATGTGGTACCACCACACCTCCAACATCGAACATTTGTAGCTGGTTCTGAACGGCTAAAAATCTCTGATCTAATTTCTTCACTTAAGGGGGCATGACAATTAGCACAATATTCTCTTTGACTTTGATATTTAATATCTGCTCCACAATGCCAACAAAAGGTTATATCACTGTCTTTTACTGAGCCTGTAATTTCTTCCTTTTTATTTTCGTTTGCAGCAGATTCATCATTATTTTCCTGTGGCACAACTATCCCTCTGACATACAGCTTGTACGTACTATCGGATTAACAATCATATAAAGACTATCATTTACTTGGTAAATATTTTCTACAAGAAAAATATAGAAATTGGCAGCGGTAAACAGCAAATAGCAATAATTATTGCCAATACTTCAAGAAGATACTTAGACCAGTGAGCTGGCGAAACTTCATTTGTGACTGGTGTTTTATAACTGGTAGTTGGTATAAACATTATCAAAATTCCCAATAACCAAGTATTATAATTGATCATCACTAACAAAGCTGATATGAATGAAAATACCTTTGTTAATCTATCACTGAACAAACTACGAAACATGAATCCCCCATCTAAGATACCTCCCGGTAAAAAGTTTAATCCGTTTATAATTATACCAACTAATGCTGCATTGGCTACTGGATGAAGGAATAAAAATTGCGTTTCAGGGTCGAATGTTGGAGCAATCCTAACAATTCCAGTAAACCATTCTAGGAATTTTCCTACTAATAGGTAGGGATCAAATTTTGTTAATAGAGTAATTTCATCTTGAATTTCTGGTGTTAGTACTGTTTTATTTTCAATATATGGAAATGCTGAACCAACCAAAAAAAGTATTATTGATAATGTTAATCCAACAGCTGGTCCAATAAAAAATAAATCAAATAAATCGTTTCTTTTTTTCACAGGATCGGTAACTCGAACAAATCCTCCAGCTGTCCCGAGCATAAAAAAACTCAATAAACCTGGGATTGGTGGTAAAGGTATAAAGTAAGGGTTCGTTAATGTTATTTTCTTTTTATTCTGCATTAATATGTGGCTTAACTCATGTGCTACTAAAATTACAATAAGAGTGACAGTATAAAGTGTGGTATCAATAATGACATTTTTACTTATTGAGAACAGTCTAAAGACTTCTCGATAATAAAGCCATCCTGTGATGATTATTGTAGTTAATGACAATGCTGCTAGTGCTAATTTCCATTGGTTTTTATTGAAAGCAAACCTTTTACTTGTATCTTCAGGTTCCCAATAAAAAAACTGGATTAAAGCTAGATTTTCACTACTCACAGCTGATTTTGATTTCTTAATTAGCAATCTTATATTATTTTTTATCAATAATTCATCCATTTCTAAGATGGTATACTGTGAATCATCTTTTGGTGTTTCAACAATTACTTCAGGACCATAATTGGTAACAACAGAATTCATTACTTTGAGATTTTTTCCTATTAATGTTAACAATTCAGAAAATAGTATATTTACTCTCACAAATTGTTTATCTTTAGGAGAATAAATAACGATTTTTTCTTTCTCTACACTATCCTCTTCTTCAATATAACGAGGTCTTCTTTTTGCCTGAGAAATTAGTTCTAATCCGATTTTTGTCAGAGGACTTCCACATATTCCACATACATCACCTGATGTTGTTCCCTGGCATCTCCAACACTTAAAGGATTCAGAACTATTAGTTCGATTCATAATTTCTTCTATATCTTTCTTTTTAAGGGGAGCTTTACATTCATCACACCAATCACTGTTGTGTAATTGAGCGTTACAAAACCAACAAGTCTTTCCCGTTAAATCATTGATTTTCTTCGAATCATTTGAATTGGCTTTTTTCCCTTCTGAATCCAATAAAGGCACCACTTTGAAAGCAAAATTTGCATTAAATCCATAATTCGGGTGAGGATTTTTAAGGTTCTTATAAGACTACATTTAATTTTGGAGTGATTTTTGAAGAAAATAGTTTGAATACATTTAGTAAAATCTATAAAACCTTTACAATTAGAAATTATTTGTTTATAATAAATTAAATATTAAGTAACATATCTGGTGTAGTTGAATGACTAACTTTCGAATAAGACGTTTTAATCCTGAAACAGATATTGATCAAGTACAAACTATCAATAGAACTTGTCTCCCCGAAAATTACCCGCGATTTTTCTTCACTGAAATCTATGAAAAATTCCCAGAAGGTTTTAATGTTGCAGTTATAGAAGAAAATGGTGAGATTGCGGGGTATGAAATGACCCGAATAGAAAAGGGTTTATCAAATTTCGGTTATGGTATCTGTAAAAAAGGGCATATAATTTCAATAGCTGTCTTACCACAATATCGTCGCTTGGGTATAGCTAAAGAACTCATGAATGCTGCTAATGAATCTTTACGTCTTCGTGATGTAAAAGAAGTTTATTTAGAAGTACGTGAATCAAATAATAAAGCAATAAACCTTTATCACCAATTAGGTTATACCACCCAAAAAATCTCCAAAAGATACTATAGTGATGGAGAATCAGCTTTTATTATGATAACAAAAATCTAACCCCATAGTATTATTTTCAAATTTCTTTGCTATTATGAAATAAAAGCAATTTGAAAAAATAAGAAAAATTGTTTTTTAAAAAGAAAAGAAAAAGTATGGATTAATAATCGTCCATACCTTCTGGCATACCACCAGGCATTCCACCACCAGGGGCACCACCAGATGCTCTAGCTGCGATGATATCATCAATTCGTAAAATCATTTGAGCTGCTTCACTTGCTGATGAAATTGCTTGTCGAGCTACGCTTATTGGTTCGAAGACTTTTAGTTTAACCATATCTGTTGGTTTGCCGGTAATTAAATCAACTCCAGCATTATCTTTGCCTTTGTCATGTTCAGCTCTAAGAGCAACTAAAACATCTATAGGATCAAGACCAGCATTTTCAGCTAAACTTCTAGGAATAATTTCTAAAGCCTCAGCAAATTTCTCAACTGCTAATTGTTCTCTACCTGCTAGGGTATTAGCAAATTCTCGTAATTTTCTTGATAAGAAAATTTCTGGAGCACCACCACCAGGTACGACAAGGTTATCTTGAATGATGTTTCTGATAACACAGAGTGCATCATGAATTGATCTGTCAGCTTCATCTACAATTAAATCGCTGCCACCTCTAATCAAAATACTTACACTCTTTGGATTTGGACAGCCTTCAATGAAAACAAAATCATCGTCACCGATTTTTCGTTCTTCAACGATTTTAGCTTCACCTAAATCACTTGATTCAATACCATCAATTCTGGTTATTATGCTAGCACCAGTAGCCATAGCAAGTTTTTCTAAATCACTCTTTTTAATTCTGCGAACTGCTAGAATACCCTTCTTAGCTAGGAAGTGTTGAGCTAGGTCATCGATTCCTTTTTGAGAGAGGATAACATTTGCACCAGAAGCGGTTACTTTTTTGACCATATCTTCGATCATTGTTTGCTCTTGATCCAAGAAGGATTTCATTTGCTCTGGATTAGTAATGTTAATTTTAGCATCAAATTCGGTTTTAGTAACTTCAATAGCTGCATCAAGAAGCAAGATTTTAGCATTATCAATTTTCTTTGGCATACCAGAATGAACAACACTTTTGTCAAGAATGATTCCTTTGATCAATTCGGTTTCCTTAATTGATTCGCCCTTTTTCTTCTCGATTTTAACATTTTCAATATCGCAAACTCTTTTGCCTTTTTCTTCGACGGTAACAGCTAATGCTGCATCGATTACTAGGTCAGCTAGATAATCACTATATCCTGAAATAACTTTGCTGCTCATAGAAGTTTGAACACCTTGTTTGAGCATCTCTCGATCATTTAAATCGACTTTAATAGCTAATTTATCTAATGAACTAAGAGCTTTTTCAGTTGCTTTTCTGTAACCTTCAACAATAATGCTTGCGTGGACATCTTGAGAAAGAAGTTCTTCAGCTTGTTTCAATAATTCGCCAGCAATAATCACAACAGTAGTAGTTCCATCACCAACTTCATCGTCTTGTACTTTAGCTAATTCAACGACAAATTTAGCTGCGGGATGCTGAATCTCCATTTCTTTAAGAATGGTAGCTCCATCGTTAGTGATAACTACATCGCCGAAAGAATCAACTAACATTTTGTCTAATCCTTTTGGACCGAGTGCTGATCTGATTGCTTCAGCAATAACTTTCGCTGCAGCAATATTATTTGCTTGGGCACTCTTACCAGTTGTTCGTTCGGTACCTTCTCTGAGTAGGAGGACTTGTTGACCTCCAATATTTACTAAACTCATTTTACAATATCACCTGTATGATTTTCTTTAAATTCAACTAGTTGTTGTTTTTTATATCAAAATGCTCGTCTTGAGCAATTTTTCTGTGATTAGTATTGATATTTAAAGCTTTCCTATGAATTGGAATCTATATTTTGATAAATACCTCCAAATTCTTTTTACTTTGAATTCTTCATTCTCTCCACTAATTCACCTAGTTGAAAATTTTTATGAACCTAAAAATGTATTAGTACTTGACTTAAATGTTAGTACCAAATAATCTGGAAAAATCACGAACTAACTTTGTTCGTATGTGTGGAGAATTAGCTTGCCTTTTAGAGGTTAGTGCTACCCCTAAACCAGGGAATGTTCATCGCTTTAGTGATTTTGAGGATTTAAGGTATGAGGATTTTCTTGGATCAGCAGTTTCTTTAGGTTATTTTGTTGAACAATTAGCTTTGAAAGGATTACTTCTTGCAGAAAATAAAATTTCATGGCAAGAAATTGAACTTGGAAAAACTATAAAGGATGCTATTAGTTACAGCAATCAATTTCACATGCATGGAAATACTAACCTGGGAATCATTCTACTTTTATGCCCTCTCAGTGTTGCTGCTGGTTTAAGTTTTAAAAATGATGATTTATTTTGTAATCTTGCAGCACTTCGAGCTAATGTCCTTAAAGTTATGGATCATACAACTGTTGAAGATGCTATTCTTGTTTCCGATGGGATTAGCTCCATTTCTCCAGGTGGTCTTGGAAAAGTAGATGAATATGATGTAACTGATACTAAATATGCTGAGGAATTAACTTCAAATAATATCAATTTAATTCAATTAATGACCTATTGTAAAGAACGTGATAATATTTGTTTTGAGCTTTCACAAGGTTATCCTATTTCATTTGATACTGGTTTGGATATTTTACTGCAAACCTTGAAAGTTACTCATGATATCAATTTAGCAATAATTAATAGTTATATTAGTATCCTAGCTAAATATCCTGATACTTTGATTAGTAGAAAATATGGCAAGGAAAAAGCTAAAGAGATTTCTTCCCAAGCCATGAACATAATTCGATTGGGGGGAGCTTTATCTCTTGAAGGTCGTCGTGAACTTGAAGGATTAGATATTGAACTCAGGGAGGAGGATGAAAAAGTTAATCCTGGAACAACCGCAGATATTGTTGCTGCTTCAATTTTCATTTATTTATTACTTGGTGGTAAATTCTGGCAAGTGCCTTCTTTTGAAAGAGGTGTAGTAAAATAATTAGTCTCATTTTATTTTGATTATTTGTTATTTAGTGTCATATCGAAAATATTATTTTACCATATATTCCTATCAAAAACAAATAGTATAAATAATTACTTTAGGCAATATAAACAAAGGATGAACGATTAAATTGAGCGAAGAAGAACAAAATAATTTTGATGATGTACAAAAAGAATTGAGTTTTTACAAAAGCCAAACAAAAGTTTTACGAGAGAAAAATCGTGATTTAAGAAATGCACTATTACTAGCAGAATCCAAAAGTGGAACTGCAGTACCACAAGAAACAACACAAGAAGCAGTATCTGATATTAGAAAAATAATTGCTGATTCTAAGAAACAAATTACTGAGAAATTAAGTCAGTTTAAGGAAACAATTCATGATTCTAATGATGCAACAGCAAGTACTTCAGGCGCACCTGCTCCAGAAATTTCACAATCTACTCCCTCCATTGATGAATCTTCTTCTGCAAGTGCAACAGTAGATTCAGCTGAAGCTGAAACCTATAAAAGACAAGTTGAATATTTGAAGGAAGAAATAGATCGCTTAGAGGTTTTCTTAGAACAATCTGAAATGGTCAATAATAGATTACGTGACTTACTTACCAAGCATTCTATAGATGTATCTGAAATCAGTAAAGCAATTAATGAAGCATCTAAATCATCTGTTTCAGAGAAGGAAATTAAACAGCCAGTAGTTGCAACTGAGTCCGAGGAAAAAATCGAACCCGTAAAGCCAATAGCAGAACCAACACCACCTGTAGAGTCAAAGCCTGTAGTTGAGCAAAAAGAAGAATCAGTAGAGAAAAAATTA
Organism: Candidatus Gerdarchaeota archaeon; assembly: GCA_016840905.1. The sequence goes on from JAEORM010000163.1 coordinate 14,438, forward strand.
GATCCAGCACTAATAAAATTATTTGATGCTTTTCGTGAAAAATTAATTAGAAATCCAACTGCAGAAGAGATTAAGTTAGAAATTCTTAATTTCCGAGAACAATTAATGGAAATGATTCCACACTCAAGAGTTTTTTATGAGATGCAAGTTGAATATCGAAAATGGAATAAAAACACTAGCTCAATTAATGCTTTAAGAGATGCCTTAAAAGAATGGGAAAAGACAATCGCTTTAACCTTGTAAGAATAACCGTTTTTCAGGTATGAGATTAAAGGGGAGGGAGAAGAAGAAATGTTCCCTCCCTTTCGGATGTAGTGGAGGACTGGTACCCAATTACTGGGTACAGTTATCGAGGTGAGAGGTGAGGCATGTTTATTGTTATCTTTCCTTATTATAAAGCAATATAATATCGAAATACTCGTAGAAGCAACTACAGCACTATATTAGCATATTACGTTCCTATTACCAAAATATGATAATATTTTTCGCTATTTCTCCGCCTAATGCGAAATTATTTTAAACGAAAATGCTTTTATGCCTATGTTTCCATATACTACTGTGGTGGTAAATGAATGAGTTTCACCGAGGATATAATTGAAGAGCTGAAAAAACTTGGATTTAATGAATACCAAGCTAAAATCTACACAGCCCTAGTGGGATTAGGTGTAGCGACAGCTTCAGAAATATCCCAAGCAAGTGGAGTACCGCCAAATAAAGTATATTCAGTTATTGATAGCTTGAAAAGCAGAGGTTTGGTATTAGCTCAAGAGAGTGATACCAGCACAAACAGATATCGCCCTCGTTCTCCTGATTCAGTTATTAAAGATTTAAGGAATGAATATGAGAAAGCTTTTCAAAAAACAGAGAATAAACTTTTTGCTCTTTATGAGCGCAGTAAGAAAACATTTATCCCTGAGATGTGGATTCTTCGAGGATCACAAGCGGTTTTTAGTAAAATAAAAGAAATGGTAATGGATGCTAATTCAACTATCTCTATTGGTATTGATAGTCCCTTTGATTTACACTTACATGGTATTGATCAAGTGTTGCGGGATGCTCGAGGACATTTGAAAAGTATCAAGATAATTACTGGTAAAGATGGTATAGATAATCCCGGAGAAGTCAATGTGTTAAATAGTCTAATAGATTCTGCTGAAATAAGAATCTCTGAGAACTTTCATGCTATATGGGTAATAATTGATTCCAAAGAACTATTACAGGGAAGTTATGCTCAATTGGAAGGGGGAATCGAATTAGGGGTCATGGCTACCTGGACAGATAATCAAGGATTTGCTCAATTATGGCAAAGATTTGTTGAATCTCTATGGGAGACTGCCACAAAATACGAAGATTTGAAATTAAAAGTGTAAAAGAAAAAATTAGCTTGTTTGCCAGAAGCTAAAATCACTATCTTCTTCATCATCTTTTTTCGGTTCAGCTGATCGTTTGACTTCATTTTTAAGAATAACTTTAACTAACCCCTCAAAGAGATCAGGAACACTAACGCCTGTTTTAGCTGAAGTTTCAAGATAAATCAATTTCTTGTCTTTTGCAAATTGTTGAGCTTCTTCAGTGGAAACTTTACGTTGATCAGCAATGTCGAATTTATTGCCAGCCAAAACAACAGGAATATTACCAGCATTTTGACGGATTTGTTTTAACCAATAATCAAGAGAATTGAAGGAATTTCTATTGGTAATATCATAGACTAAAACACCACCCATTGCACCTTGGAAATAGAAAGGAAGGAGAGACATAACAAATTCTTGACCACCGGTATCCCATAATTGCAATTTTATTTGTTTATCATCTATAGATAGATTTTTTGTCATAAAATCTACCCCTAGTGTTGGCAAATAAGACTCTCTGAATCGATCTTCCGCGAATCTAATTGTTAGGCTTGTTTTCCCTACTTTTCCAGCACCAACTATTATTACTTTAAACAAATGTTGGTATCTTGGCACTCCTGGTCTAGAAATTTTTATTACCTCCAGATTTTACTTTTCATTGTTTTGTTGTTTTTCTATTATTTATGTTATTCGATAGTTGATTTTTGTCCTTTTTTTGTTTCCACATCTTTTTATCTTCGAGTCCATAATTCTATTCCCAAGACTTTTTGGTTTGATACTAGAATTCTTGGGTAGTAATTTTCGGCTGGAAATACTCCTTCTGGTAAGGTAGCTACTTCCTCTAATGTGAAATCCCCTTTTCGAAGGTCGGATTTATCATCACTCACAATAATATAGAGTTTGTTTTCTATTATTACATAATCACAACTAGATACTTCAGGTGGGTCTAATGACATCATGGTTTTTACTACTTTAGCTAATTTAGGTGGTAACTCAGCTGTTTCCCCACTTTTTGTTTTTGTAGTTGTTGTTTTAGATTTCGTTGTTGATTTCGTTGTAGTTTTTGTTTCTTTTGTGTCTTTTTCTTTTTCTTCTGGGGTAGTTTTTGATTGAACTTGAGTGGTTTCTTTCTTAGGTTCGACTTTTGCTGGAGCTTGTTTTGGAGCTTCTTTTTCATCTTCTTGCAAGCCTCCTAGAAAGTCTAAAATTGGTAGAAAGTCCTCATCTATTCCATCTTCTTGCTCAATATGTTTAATTCTATAACCTTGTTGTAAACGCATTGCAGAAGCACGTCTAGCAACAGCAAATTTCTGGACAATGGATATTTTAGAACCTTTGAAAACATAGATACAATGGTCTGTATGAGAGACTATTATAGCACAAGTTTTGCTATTTATTTTCATATCACCTGTTTCAACTTTTATTTCTTCTCCATCATCAGTCATAGCATAGCAATCTAAAAGCATGGTGAACACTAACTCATTTTTTAGTAATTGATATGAAATTTGTTTTTATTTAAACAAAAGACTTTCGGAAGTGACATATTATTAAAACTATTCATCTTTTGTTATTAGTTCTATTAATTAAAGATTAATTATGATTCATATCATTAAAGGAACCTTTTTCAATTGTTTGCTTTATACTTCATAGGGTGAACATACTAATGAAAGTCGTCGATCGAGAAAAAGTAATTGCTGATGTCACTAATGCTCTGGATGCATCTTCGTTTAAAAAAGCAAAGGATATGTGGAATTTCCTAATCTCAGATGAAGAAATACAAGGGTCAATAAAAGCAGCAAATCGTCTTGCAGTAAAATATCTCCACTATACTGATCATGGTCTTGATCATGTCACTATTGTCTGTCGGAATGTCTTAGAAATAATAAATATAGTAAAAGATGAAATTATCCCAGCCATAATAAGACAAAATATTGGCGATATAGATGATGTTGTATTAGTTTGCTTAGCTGCATGTTATTTACACGATATAGGTCATATTATTCATCGTAATTTCCATGAATTAACATCTTCGATTTTGGCAAAAGATTTACTCTATCCGAAACTAAAGAAAATTTATCCTGAAGCTGAGAAACGCCTTGACATTTTATCCCATATTCAACATGCAATCCTTGCTCATGACGAAGAAATAGAATGTCTAACACCAGAAGCTGGTTTTGTTACAATAGCTGATGGTTTAGATATGTGTGAAGGTCGTAGTCGTAAACCATATGATCTTGGTAAAGTTGATATTCATTCTATCTCTGCTTTGAGTATTTCTTCTGTTGAAATAAGTAAAGGCTCTAAAAAGAAACCACTTAGGTTGGATATTCTTATGGTATCAGAAGCAGGTATCTTTCAAGTTGAAGAAGTTTTTCTACCCAAGCTTGAGAGTTCTGGTTTAGCTGATGATGTTGAAATAAACACTTTGGTTAATGGTAAACCAATTGCTTTATCCCAAGTTTTGAAAATGTACAAAAAATATGATGAGATTTAATCCA
>JAEORM010000164.1 GCA_016840905.1 Candidatus Gerdarchaeota archaeon
GATTCATCGCCTTTCTCTGGAAACATTGAAAAATGCTTAGTTGCCCAATTATGGGTGAAATTCATCAGATCAAGATGTCTTTGATAACGTTTTTCTTGAGTTCCAGCGAGCATTCTATCAAGTTGATAAGTTAGTGCATACATTAACGAAATATTTGGCGTGGTAGGTGTTTGTTGTCGTTTCAACCATTCAGCATGTAATGCAGCTAAATCGGTATATTGACCTCTGTTTGGAACTTCTTTAGCTCGTTCAATTGCTTTCTCAGAGCAGAATGCTATTGCTAGACCTGGTGGAAGTGCAAAGCATTTTTGAGATGAGCTATAGATCATATCACTATGGATTTTTTCAGGTTCAACCTTATCACCACCCATAGCTGACACAGAATCAATTACATAAAGAATATCAGGAAATTCTTCATGCATCATTTTACCTATTTCATAAATTGGGTTTCGAATACCAGTTGAGGTTTCATTATGACAAATATGTAAGGTGTCAAATTTACCTGCTGATAATTTCTCACGAATCATCTCGGGTTTTATTGCTTGACCCCAAGGCACTTCAAGCATTTCGATTTCTTTCGCACAATCACGAATGGTTTCAGCGGCACGTAATGAAAAAGCACCATTAACTCCACACAAACAGCGCTCTTTTACTAGCGATCTACCAGTAATATCCATGAAAAGAGTTCCTGATGCAGTTGCAACAGTAGCCCATTGCTGGCTATCATGATATTTTTGTAATTTGCTAATAATACCAGTATAAAGCTCAGTAAAATCTTTGGAACGATGACCAATCATCAATTTTGTTTGTTCATTAAGAACTTCTGGTAAAACTTCTGTTGGTCCCGGAATGAATAATCTTCTTCGCAATAAGTTAACCTCCTACTATCACATTAATGTGATGATAGGCAAAGCTAAAATGATTTCTTCTTCCTTAAGAAATTTTTCCCTCTCTGTGGAAATTCGAGTAACTTTATCAATCCATTTCATATCCCCAAGCTTTGAAACGAAAATCCCATCGATCGTATAATTTCTTTTTTATTGTCTCATCAATCACATGTTTATTTGGTTTGTATGTTTTTTGTGTAGCAATATAAGCTTCAAGTTCAGGTTTTGCTTCGTCTAAACCTTCAAGTCCTAATTTTCGATAGATATCTTCAATTGTTTCAAGAGGAGCACTATAAAGTTGATGATAACTTATTTCTATGAAATTTTCTTGAGGAATAAGATCCTTATCTTCGAAAAATTTCCTGTAAAGATTAGTATAAGTTTCAATAATAAATTCATCCTCATCGTCTTGAACATCTTGAAGATAGAAATAAGGAAATTGAGTGTTATACATCAATTTAGTGGAGGAAAAAACATTGAGAGGATTCCTATGTATATGAATGAATTTAGCATCAGGAAACATTTCCAATAATAATCTTATCCTTGCTGTACTTGGTGGATTTTTCAAAACTAATCTTTTACCACCTGAATGAAAGGTTATTTTTTTAAGATAATAAAGATAAATCCTACGCCACTTATTGATGATTTTCTCTGAAACGCCTTCAAAAGAACAAAATTGTCTGAAATGATTTCTTTCATGTGGAAAACTTACTCCATGATATTGTGAATAAGGAGTGAAATTAATTAATCCAAATTCTTCTTCTGTTGGTTCATCAACTCTCAAATAGACATTATCCATTCGACGTTTTGTTGGCATTGATTTTTGGACAGCATTTTTGAATAATTTTTCACCACTAATAAACATCCAGGGCATAAAAACCTTAAAATTTGTGCAATAAGCTGAATTGTTATTTCTTGTCATAAGCATGTGTAAGTAAGTTGTCCCACTCCGCCAATGACCTAAAATAATGATAGGTGGTTGAGTAATTACTGTTTCCTTAATTTTTTTATTGTATTTTATACGCTCATAAATTCTAAAAGGTAAAGTAGCTAAAATTATTAGATTGATAAAGAGTGCTCGAGGCCAATATCTAATATTAATTCTAAAACGATTCATCCATAATAGCTTCAACCAATTTCGTAATGAACTTCCTACAAGTGGTTGTTCGTTTACCTTTAATGCCCGAATTTTCATTGATTTATAACCTACTTTTAGTTTTGTAGTTTATTAGTGATTAAATAAAGAGGAGCCAGCTCTATACTAATTACTAAATCTAAGATTTTAAGTTTAGGAATAATATTCTCACTTCGACTATTTAATATTGACTCAATTACGCAAATATTATTAGAAAATATTATAATTCAAAAGAGAGTTGTTTTCTGTAGAAGAATTCCTATTCTTTTAGTAAGATAAAAAATATATTTAATAAAGAATATAAGAATCTTAGTAAATTGTGGGTGATAAAAATGGCTAGTGCTTATGTCTTAATAAATACTGAGATTGGCGGTGAAGAAGATGTCATTGCCCAATTAAAGAATATGAAAGAAGTTGAAGAAGTATCAGTAGTTTATGGAGTGTATGATATAGTTGCAAAGATTACTTCTGATACAATGGAGAACTTAAAAGAGATTATTACAACCAAAGTCAGACATTTAAATAAAGTTCGTTCTACAATGACCATGATCGCTGCTGAATCAAGAATCATCAAAAAATGAGAAAACTACTCTTCAGCCCTTTTTTTTAATTTAATTTTTTATTTCAGTAAAAAAGGTATTTTATTAAAGAAAGAAAAATAATTCTTGTGAGATAATAATATCTCACTAATTATTTTGCTGAAAAAGCTTTGACATTTTAGCAAATGTTATGCTTAATCTTGACTAGCGATCATAGTCATTGTTGATCTTACTTTGTTTAGATGTCGAACTTTTGAAGTAATGATTTCTTTCAAGACTTCCATAGTATCTGCTTGGAGTTTTACAATAACGTCGTAAACACCATATACAACACTTACTTCGACTACTTCTTTCATTGCTTTTAGCTGTTCAACGACTTCTTGTTCTCCACCAATTTCGGAATTAATAAGTACATATGCTTTAGCCATGTTTACATCAAACTCCTAAAGAACTTATTCTTAATCAAAAAGAAAAGTGTTTTGATTTATTAGATTTTTCTAATGACCAAACTTTGATTAATTTATTCATTTTTTGGTTTGATTCTTATAAAATTTCAGGATTAACACAATTTGGAGGAATTTTACCATTCAAAACGGCTAAAAGATTTTCTGCTGCAATCATTCCCATCTTTGTTCTTGTATCTATACTTGCTGAACCTATATGGGCAGTAATTATAACATTATCTAAATCATTCAACCCTTCAGTTAGTGCTGGTTCATTTTCATAAACATCTAGTGCTGCCCCAGCTATTTTCTTTTCTTGTAAACATTTTACTAATGCTTTTTCATCGATGACAGGACCTCGAGAGGTATTTATTAAATAAGCACTTTCTTTCATTAAAGCTAATTCTTTTCCACTTATGAGATGTTTTGGTTCTTCAGTCAATGGTACATGTAAAGTAACAAAATCAGAATTTTTCAATAATTCATTGAGTGTAACATATTTTGCATTATAATTTTTTTCAAATTCAGAATTATGATTTGTATCATTATAAAGAATTTTCATATGGAAACCCTTAGCAGCTCTTTCAGCAATGGCTGAACCAATTCGACCTGCGCCAACAATTCCTAAGGTTTTCCCAAAAACATCTCCTCCAAGATGTAACAATGGACCCCAACCCTTGAATTTACCTTCTCGAGTAAATTTATCGCTTTCAACGATTCTTCGAGCAATACTTAGTAATAAAGCCATAGTCAAATCAGCGGTAGTTTCGGTTAAAACACCAGGAGTATTTGTCACAGGGATCATTCTTTTTGTTGCAGCTTCTACATCAATATTATTATAACCCACAGCATAATTGGTAATTACTTTTAATTGTTTGCCAGCATAATCCATAATCTCTGCATCTATAGTATCAGTTAACAGACAAATTAAAGCATCTTTACCTTTTACTCCCTTCATTATTTCTTCTTTATTTAGAACTCTATTTTCTTGATTCATTTCTAAATCTATATCATGAGATAAAATATAATCGATTGCTTTTTGAGGAATTTTTCTTGTTAAAAAAACACTATATTTAGCCATTATTACATCGCCTTTTAGCTTCTTATGACTTCTAGCATCTTATAATTTTTATGTAGAATAGAATAATTTTATAATGCTTTTAATAATGAGAACTTTGTAATATTAAATTAATATCTCATTTGGAGGTTTATCAAATTATAGCTTTCTTTGTTGAACGATATGCAGAAACTGATATCGGTGGAGTTAAAACTTATCTTAGACGAATCATTCATAGCTTAGCAAAAGCTGATTATGAATCAATTATTGTTACCCAAAAAACTAAACAATATTCTAAGGATGAAGAAGAAATAGATGGTATAAAAGTGGTTAGACTTGATTGTGGAGATTTTATTGATAGAATTGAGATGTTTAATAAATTACCTCAAGAAGAAAGAGATGAGAAAGCTAAAGAATTTTTTAAGAAAAATGATATAGAGAAAACAGCTTTAAAATTAGCCAATGAGTTAAATTCCTTTATTTTAAAGTATAAACCAAATGTCATTCATTTTCACAATTCATATTTCTTATCACCTTATGCATTATACTTCTTAAAACAAAATTTCCGTTACCAATTCCCACCAAGCTATTATTTTTGGAGTCATAGTCCATCAATGGATTTAACTCTACCAGATGGATCAACAAGTAAACTATATAGTGCATTAAAATCCTTTCAAAATGAGTACAAAGGAATTTTCGCTATTAGCAATTCAGTAAACGAATCAATGATAAAATATGGCATAGATTCCAAATTGAAATATTTAGGTGTTGATCTTAGCGTTTTTACAAAACGAGAAAATCCTAAGACTATTACTCGAGAGAGTTTAGGAATACATCCTAAAGCATTTGTTATTCTATTTACAGGTAGAATCTTGAAAGAGAAAGGATTGGATTTATTACCTGAAATTTTCAATCAATTAATAAAAAGGGATGAAAAATATTTTGCTATTAATTTTCTAGTAACAGGTGATGGTGAATATAAAGCTGAACTTCAAAATATTATTAAAACTAAAGGTTTTGAGAAAAACTTCTTTTTTATTCGAGCTCAAAATGAAGATGAATTAGTGGATATCTATTCATTATCCGATTGTTTTATTTTACCATCAAGAAGAGAAGCATTAGGATTGTCTTTATTAGAAGCACTAAGTTGTTCACTACCATCTATAGCTACAGATTTGCCAGGTATTAGAGAATTAATAACCCACACAAAAAATGGTCTATTAGTTCCTGTAGATAGTGTATCTGAAATTATACGGTGGATAACTGGGCTTTATTCCAACAATACTTTAAGAGAAAGTCTTAAAGAAGCTTCAAGAAAATCAGTTGAAGGACTCTTTAGTTATGAGACTCATCTAAATTTCTTTATTAAGAGATTAACAAAATGAGTAGCTAATTTCGATTAGAAATAAAATTAATTATAAAAAAGAGACAAGAATGATGCCTGAAGATTTAGATTTCTACTTAGCAAGTAAAGAAGATATAGAGAGTATCTTCAAAATTATTGACCTTACTGGATGGGGAGAAACATTTGAAGATATTTCTTTGGTAATTAATAATCCTAGCAATAAATACATCACTGTTTTTAATACAGAAACATCTGAGTTTGTTGGTATAACTTTAATGGTTATGAATAATAAAATTGGTTTCATTGGACATGTTATTGTTATACCCGAATATCGCAAAATGGGGATAGGGGAAGAATTAATGAAAGAAGCTATTAATTACATGAAATTCCATCGTTGTGAAACTATAAAACTTGATGCGGTAGAAAAAGCTATAAGTCTCTATGAAAGAGTGCGATTTCAATTAGAAGCAAATTCTCTCAGATATTTGAAAGAAATTAAAAGTCCAAAAGATATTGATGATTTAATTAACATTTGTTCTTCTTTTAAACAAGAAAATCAAGTACACAAAACTTCTGAAGATGATTTAGCACAAATCTTTGAATTTGATAGTAAAATGTTTGGTGGAAATCGTGAAGATTTTCTCTATACTTTATTTGACGAATTCCCTAACCTAGCATTTATTTCACAAAATTCCAATGGAGAATTGGCGGGTTATCTTTTTGGTACTTTCAGAAATGGTATGGTGAAATTACGAGCAGGAGTTTGTGATTCATTTAATACTGCCATTCATTTAATAGAAGCATTATTAATATCTTGTAAAGAGTTAGA
>JAEORM010000165.1 GCA_016840905.1 Candidatus Gerdarchaeota archaeon
AGTCATGGTTTTCAAATCCATACTCTTTTCTTAATCTTGCCTGCAACATATAGGCACTCGTTGGTCTTTCCACCCATTTATCAATAAAATATCCATCCTGGGAATAAAACATTACATATGGTGATTTTTTTCCTCCATTGACTGTTTCATGAAGGTCATATTGTTTTAGAATTTCATCATCAAGTTTAAATAATTTCAATTTAATATTAGGGTTATTTTCAGTTAATCTTGCTAGTACAGGAACATAAAATTGACAATCCCAACAATTATCCTGAACTATGGCTAAAATATTAAGATCATAGAAACATTCAAGTTTTTCTTTAAATTCAGAAACAATCATCATATAAATTTTTTCATAATATCTTTTCGTTTTGTCTTTGTTTACTTCATCCAAGGATTCTACCCAATCCATAAAATTTTTGCCATTTTGGTAGAGATCAAAAAATTCGTTACCTTCAACAACCATTTTTGCCATCACATATTACATATGAATTCAATTTTTAATAAATACAGAACTTTCATTTTAAAATATAAATTTATGATTAGTTCTAACGAAGTTGATTATTTTAAGTTGACAGGTATATTATAACCTTTGGTTATTATAAATTTATGTAAGTGTAAAATGGTGACAAATACTACAATAAGTTATTTAATCATTAATTAATACTTTCCATATCGAAAATGATAGATATTCCTATTTTATGTTAGTGTGCCTTATTTATGAATAAATTTGCTTTATAAAAAAGAGAGGTTAATGTATACATTAGTTTTGGATAATTTGTCTAAAATTTTCAGTGAAAAGATTAAATGTAAGGTTGCGTTTTTTTAAAAACTGACTCTTCCAAATTAAAATTATAGATGATTTAAATGGACAATAAAACAATATTTTTGACTGGTGCCTCTAAAGGAATTGGAAAAGCAATAGCTGAACTCTTGGGGAATAAGCATAAAATTGTTCTATTTTCAAGAAGTTTAAAAGATCTTAATAATGTGAAGAAATTTATTGAAGACAATGGTGGACAGGCTTTAGTTATTGAGGGTGATATTACAAACGAAGATGATGTTAAAAATGCTGTTAATAAAACTCTTGAAAAATTTGGTACCATTGATGTTTTAATAAACAATGCAGGTATTGGACTGTTTAAAAGAATTGATCAATTTACCCTTGATGAATTTTCATATGTTCAGAATGTAAATTTGATTGGTTCATTCCTAGCTACCAAGTATGTAAGTCCAATTCTTATTAAGAATAAATCAGGTCAAATAATTAATATATCATCTGTTGCTGGATTAACTGGGTTTAAAAAAGGTACTGCATACGCAGCTTCAAAATTTGCCTTAGTAGGTTTTACAGAATCATTACGTGAAGATTTGAAAGAATTTGGTATAGCTGTGACTTCTGTGTGTGCAGGTGGAGTCAGAACAGAATTTGGTGGAGGTGATCCATCTAAAAATGATAGAGAATTTCTACTTGAGCCTGAAGATGTGGCTAGAACCATTGAATATTTGGTTAATGAATCTGAAACTGCAAATGCAAAATTGATTGAATTAAAACCTAGAAAGAGGCCAGATAAAAGATAATTAAGGTGAATATAATGTCATATCCTAAAGAATTTGCAAGACACTTTATAGGTGTTGGGGGAATCGTAATTCATAAAAACAAAGCACTATTGGTCCAATTAAAATATGGTAGAGCACAAAACCGTTGGTTAATACCAGGAGGATTTTTAGAATCAGGTGAAACACTACAAGAAGGAGTAGTTCGAGAAGTACATGAAGAAACAGGCATGGATGTCATACCTGAAGGAGTTTTAGGCGTTCGATCTATGGTAAGAAATAGAGACAAACTCACTGACCTTTATTGTGTAGTCAAATGCAAACTTGCATCAGATGATTCAGAACCTTTAATCCCTCAACCTGAGGAGATTGCTAAGGTAACTTGGATGCCTATTGATGAGCTTTATTCTAATCCAGATGTAATACATTATACAAAAATAATTGTAAAAAAGGCTTTAAATGGCTCAGCAATGGTGTTAGATTCATC
>JAEORM010000166.1 GCA_016840905.1 Candidatus Gerdarchaeota archaeon
GCTGTTCCAAGTTTTCCAAACCTTTTATCTCTTTAATTTGATTATTTTCTAGTTTAATTTCTTTAAGCAAATTTAAATTATTTAGACCTGTAACTTCAATGATGGAATTATTAGAAAAAGATAATTTTTGAAGTTGCGTCAATTTATCCAATCCCATAATTTCTGTGAGATTATTGTTTTCGGCAAACAGTTCTTGGAGAGAATTTAAATTCTCCAATCCTTTTATCTCTTTGATTTTATTTTTACTAATATCAAGATATTGAAGTTCAGTCAAGTTATCCAAATCAGTAATTTCTGTTATTTGATTAGATTGAATTGCTAGACGTTTGAGATGAATGGCTTTATTTAGACCTTTTAAATTAACAATTTGATTCTCCCAAAGATATAGTATTTGAAGTTCTTTCAGATTTTCTAATCCTTCAATCCTCTTTAATTGGTTTTCTGAAAGGTAAAGTTCTTCAAGATTTTTTAAATTATCAAGACCAGAAATTTTGGTGATTTTATTATCATAAAGAGAAAGTGATTTAAGTAACTTAGCATTTTCTAATCCTTTAATTTCTTTTATGTTGTTCTCTGCAAGCATTAGTTTTTGTAGTTGTGTCAAGCACTCTAAGCCTTTGATTTCACTGATATTGTTAGTATAGAGAGCAAGAGTTTTGAGCTCTGTAAGGTTCTCTAAATTCTTAATCTCAGTGATTTGATTTACGTTTAACCAAAGATCTTGCAGGTTATGCAAGTTTTCTAGGTTTTTAATTTCTGTTATTTTATTACTTCTAAGACTGAGATAATTTAGTTTGTTTAAGTTCTCAAGACCTTTTATTTCTGTTATTTTATTTTCAGAAAGAACAAGTTTTTTAATTTCTGTTAATTTTTCCAAATCAGGTATTTCTGTAATATTTTTTATTCCACAGTTAGTTAATCCAAGTTCGATGATTTCTCCGTTATTCTCCTTATATCCTAATGTTCTAGATTTAACTTCATCAACTTTAGGAATTTTTTTTCCATAAAGCTTCTCCAAATTTGCTATAAATTTTAAAACGTCCATTGTTTGCCTTTCCATATATTTATTCATAAACTCTTGATAATAATCATATCAGTATTTACTTAAGTATTGTTGAGCTCAGAACATATAAATCCATGAGTTGTATTCAATTATTTAGACTTAGAAAATATATAATGGAGAAATTTGTTTTTATTAATTTGGTTTAACTTATATTTTATATTGTATCGTTTATATGAGGTAAAAATTGTATTTGTTTCTTTTGCGCGAGTTCGAATCTCGCCTTATGTTCCAATTTCTCATTTTATTATATTTTATGCTCTACTTTTCGTTGTTTCCTCCAAAGGAAAGTTTATAAGAAATTTTTACCTTTTTCCTTTGTATATTGATTCTTAAAAAAGAGTTGATGTCTTAGTGTCAATGATTAAAAAATGTGAGCGTTGTGGGATTCAAAACAACGAATATGTAAGAATTACTGCAACATGTAAAAAGTGCGGAAAATCTTATTTGCTCTGCACAACATGCAAATTATCTTGGAAATCTCAAAAATGCCCTTCATGTGATGCATGGATTGGCAGTGGTACTTGGGATTTTTTGGATATGAAAGGCAGTGGAACTGTAACTGATGATATGTCTAGTTATCTAGAAGCTTTCAGCGCAAGTAATGATTATATTAAATTATGGAATGAAAGTGCTGATAAAAGAAAAGAAGAACAAGCTAAAGATGGTGATTCTAAACATCGTGGTATAGATTTAACAGCTAATGAAGTTTCCTTCTTAAGAAATCTAGAAAATGTGATATATGAACCTATTTTCACGGTTGGTGATGATCGTAGTAATTATGTCATTATAGAAGATGGTCATGTGACCACTTTACGATTACGAAACAGTCATTTAACTGATAATTTTCCTGAGGATATTAATGCTTTAACTAAACTACAGGAATTGCGTATTGAACGCACAGATAAAAATGCTCCAACCTTGAAGAAATTACCAGAAACAATTGTTGATTGTAAAGAATTGGAATCAGTTGTCATAAGGGGTCAATCTCACACTATTAATATTGGTGTATTAAAGAATCTCCCTAATTTGAAGAACCTTAGTATCCATAACAATTATCGTGAATATGAAAAAGGTACTATTGAAGAAATATTTGATATTTCAACTTTAGAAGAACTTAATCTACGGCAATGTATTGTCTCCCTTCAAACACTTGAAGGCGTTGGAAAATTAGCTAAATTACGAAAATTAAACTTGGCTTGGGTGAAAGAGCCTAATGGTGCTCTTTGCAGTTTACCAAATTCCTTGCAGAATTGTAAGGACCTCGAAGAACTTGATGTTTATGGAACAAACATTGGTTATACCTATCCTGGACAACCTTGGCCTGATTGGATTACTAGTCTTCCAAAATTAAAATTAGTTCATAATCAACATCGCCAATTATTGAATAAAGCTGGACCATTGATTACCTTATTGTATGAAAAATATCCTGTTATCTATGAGGTTCCTGATGTTACTCCTGAAATGCGACGTGACTATAGCCAATCTGATTGGGATAGGTGGTACGATAAATACAAATCCGAAGAACTTAAAGCAGGATGGACTGGTATAGAATAATTCTTGTATTCATACCTCTTTTCTTTTTTTCATTCAATATTTTTTCATATAATTTTTCATTTTTTTAATCTTGTTTTTAATATTCCAGTCGAATTTAGAGAACATTAGAAAACCCTTATTTCTTACTTTTTTTATTATTGAATTATCTAATTGAATTGGATGTGAAATATGTGACCACCTTAGCTGAAGTTACTGAGTTAGCTGAAAAATTACTTGATGAACTTTCAACACGAAATTTTACCCTCGCTATTGCTGAAAGTTGTACTGGGGGATTAGCTTCCTCTCTTATAACTGATTTTGATGGCGCTTCTGATGTGCTCCTTTACAGTGTTGTAGCTTATTCAACAGAAGCTAAAGAGGAATTTCTAGGAATCCCATCCCACATTATTCATAACCACGGAACTGTTTCTCTCGAGTGTGCTAAAGTAATGGCTGAAGGTGTAACAGTATATGATGCTGATATTGGTTTAGCAACTACCGGAGTAATAGGTGAATCAATAGAACAAAAGCTTAAAGGTACAGTTTTTATTGCCGTAGCAATTACTGGCCAAGAAACTTTTGCTCGTGAATTAACCCTTAATCCCAAGAAATCAAGATACGAATTAAAATTAGAAATAATAGAACAGCTATTCAAAGATTTGTTAGCTGTTATTGAAGATCTATACTGATTTCGTATTATATTATTGAAGAAGAACATCTATCTTGATACTTGTTCTATCTCTCAATGGTTTGCCATTTTCAGCTAAAGTTTCGCGTATATTCACTGGGGCAATAGCTTCTAGGATGTCTTTATTGTGGTGTGTTCTACTTGGTATTATTATTGCACCCATAGTACCATCACTAAATCGTGCTTTATAACACATTACATCACCAAATTGTCTGCCTTTTTTCATAAATCCACTTATAATATAAGGCTCAGATTGTCTTATTTGAGAGATCTTCTTTAAATCATCAAGATTCAAAATACGAAGATTCAAAGTTCCAGGATAAGGAACAAATCCTAATACCTCTCTAAATTGCTCAGTATATTCATCTTGGGATATGTACCATGCTCCTTCACCCAAACCACTCTCTATTTCTCCATAAATCGTTGCAGATCGTGTTTGAGAATAGAGTGCTTTTGTAATCATAATGCTCAAATTTTCCAATAATTCTTTGCCTAATTTTGTTATTTGTACTGCTTGTCCTCGAGAAGTGCGTGTTCGTTCTATTAGATGGTTGTTTTCTAATTCCACAAGATATCTTGCTGCAGTTTGCTGTGAAACACCTAAGTATCTTCCCAGCTCACTACTAGTGATATCAATGGGATTATTTATAGCACCATAGATCCCTAGTTTCAACACTACTGCTAATTGTTTACTGTCAAAATCAACATCACTACCAAATAAAAATGTTTTATGAGCACTTTCTTTCTTAGGCATAGTAGTTTACAACCTCTTTCTTTTTATATCTAGGAAATACTTGTTGATGCAATTTCTTTTCTTAAAAAACTATTTATTCTTACTCAAATATAATTATTGGTATATTTTAATGAGAACCTAATAAAAAAAAGAAGATATGAAGGATCTAAAAGATCCGTTCATTTATTATTTTACTTTAATTCGCGTGAAATTGAAAGTGCTTGTCTACCTAATGTTTCGCCTATTACTACATTCTTGAAACCATCAGATTGTGATAAAATACCTACCCAATCTTTCTCGGTTTCATCTTTGAAAGCAATAAGCATTTCTTCTCCACCATCGATATCAAATGCTAGATATTCTGAATAACCAACCATATCTTGCATACCAATCTTTCGAATCTTGATACGTCCAAGAGCGTCAGATGCTTTTATTTCATCAATTATACCTTTATTGGCGACTTCATCGATTTTTGAAATAATAGTTACTTTCGCTTGTTGTTTAATTTTAGCAATAACTTTGGTTGGTATATCTGCTGGATCAGGTATGACCATTGTAACATTTGATTTTATTCTGGTTGTGAGAATTTCTTTAAGACGTTCAAAAATAGCATCTTTACTATAAAGAATAGCTGTTTCTATAAGTGGTCTTGGATGAACTTTAACAGCTTCTTGCAAGCTATCGTGATCTGATCTAAAGTCGCTAAGTAATTTGGCGATTTTCATTGCGTCTTGTGCAAATCTCTTATAATAATCGTCTAATCCACTTTTAACAGCAGTAATTTCCTTCCGGACAGTTGTTTCAACAATATTAGCTACATTGTTAATTGTTTCTATGGATTTTTCTTCATTGTTTTTAACACTTGTTTTAGCAAAACCTTGAGTTTCAGTTAAGACTGTTTTTGAAGTAGTGCTGATGGTATCTACACCAGTCGTTGTTTCAGAAGTAACCTTTTCCTTAGCTTTCTTTGTTTCAGCCATCATTGTACCTTTTGTTTCACTAACCTTTTGTTTGGCTTCTTTAGTCAAAGTATCTGTTGATGTTTTGATATCTTGAGTTTGCTTGGTTGTAACATTTGTAGTTCCTGTGGTATTTCCAGTTGTTAGTGTTTCCAAATTCTCTGTAACTGTAGCTCTTGTTGTTTCGTATTCATCTTTTGTTGCTTGAGCTGTCTCATCCATAGTTGTATGCATTGAGGTTAAAGTCTCACTAACTCTGGTATTTATGTCAGTTACGTAGTTTGATTTCAATAAGGTCAAACTGGATTTCAATGTTTCAACCGTTGAACCAATTGTTTGTAACGCTTTAGTATTCTGTTCGGTTATCTTAGATATCATTATCGCTGTTCCATCTTCTACAGCTTTGTTATCTAAATCAACATTAGCAGAGATTTCCTCATTATGCTTTGCTATTAATTCACCTAGAGAAGTATTTGCTTCATCACATAATAAACTAATATCTTGTGCTGTTGTATCTTTAAGTTCATCAATTTGTTTTTTGAACTTATCAGCAATTTTCTCTAATTTTGAATTGAATTTATCATTAAACTCATTCAAGTCTTGAGCAAAATTTTCCTTTACTTTTTCAAAACTATCATCTATACCTGATTTAAATTGATTATTCAAATCAATACGATTCTTTTTAGCTTCTTCGGTAATAGACTTAACATTTTCTGTTTGAGTTTTTGTTGCTTCAGTTAAAGTAGTATTAAGATTTGTTACATTTCCATCAGACTGACTAACAAAAGAATCTAACCCAGTTAAAATATGGTCTCTTGTGCTTGTCAATCTTTCATTAGAATCCTCTTTAAGAGTAGAAACCAATTCATCGGTTTTATCGTTAATTTCATCCTTAGCTGTTTCTAATGCAGTCTTCCCATCAGCTAAAAATCCATCGTTTTTAGCTTTAATATCAGCACTTAATTTTTGTAAGGATGCTTCAGTTTTTGATTTTAGATTATTAGCAAAAGCATCCAATTTTTCATGTGAAGATGTTTCAAAAGTATCTGCTGTGGTGGTTTGATTTTTTAGAAAAGTACTTGTGCTTGTTGTAATAGTTTTCTTTGTAGCATCTGTGGTTGTAATAATGGTGTTAGTAGCTTCGGCAATCTTCTGATCGATATTTTTACGATTTTGTTCGCTATTTGCAGTAACAGCATCTGTTCCATTCTTTTTCTCTGTTCTTATATGCTGCTCTGTATCTTTCATTACCTGCTCAAGATGAGCTAATTGTTTTGCTACATAATCTTTCAATTCAATGACTAATTTGTCAATGTTTTTAGAATCCTTTTCCGCTTCAGCTGCAATCTCTCTGAATGGATATAATCCTATAGCTTTGTCAACTAATCCTTCAATTTGATAGGCATAATTCCTTTCAAACAATTTTTGTAGGATTTCATTTACTTTAGGTATGCTCTTTACACCAGAGTATTTAGCTATCTCTCCAGCTGAAAGAGGGCCTAAAGCGAGTAAAGCAAGATAAATTTTCTGTTCTTCTTCACTCAATCCAATTTTCACTAAAAATGGTAGTGTTGTCATGATTTCTTTTACCCCTCATATATTAGTTTACTATCTAGTTTTTCTAGTCACTTGTATTATACAAATGGTAAAATCAGATTGATATTGACAATCTGATATTTCTAGTAACAGAAAAGAAACAAAGTATATTTTAATATTCTTCTACAGACATTTAAGTATAAGGTTTATGAGCACTAATTTTATTTTTAAAAAATTAAAAAAAAGAACGAATTACAATGTTCCTTCTTCTATAGCTTTTATGTCTAAGAATGACTCTAGAATTCCTTCGTAAATTTTACCATCAATTATTGTAAATGGTTTACGTGCTTCTGCAGCAATACGATCTTCATGTGTAACAACAACTAGTGTTATACCTTCTTCTCTGTTGATTTGAAGTAAGTAGTCCATAATTTCACGTGAGGTATTACTGTCTAATTGACCTGTTGGTTCATCGAGTAAAATTACCTCTGGTTTGTTAGCTAATGCACGAGCAATAGCAATACGTTGCCTTTGGCCACCACTTAATTCCATTGGAAAATGGTTTCCTCTATCAGGCAAACCAATAATTTCAAGAAGTTCTTGGACTCGCTTTTCCCTTTCTAGAGCTGGCGTGCCATTAATAATCATTGGTAAAGCAATATTTTCAGCTGCTGTAAGGATTTCAAGGAGGTTAAAAGCTTGAAAGACAAAACCAATTTTAGATCTACGTAACTCACGTATATTTTTACCACTCATAGCTGAAACTTTTTGTCCATTAAAGAAGATTTCACCAGAGGTTGGGGTATCAATGGTACCAATTAAATTTAAGAAAGTAGTTTTACCACTACCCGAAGGACCAACAATGGTTGCATATTCACCACGTTTTATTGCAAAATCAATTCCATTAATTGCTTTAATGGTAGTTTCACCAAAAGGATATTCTTTTGTTAAACCTTTAGTTACAATAACATAGTCTTCATCAGATGACAAGTATTTCACGTCCAGCTACGTTAAGACAAGTAATTTAGAATAAAAAGAGTTTCTAATAATCTTAATTTAAGCAAAAAAATTGATAGAACAAAATCTTAATCGATTTTGCTATCGGTAGTAACTTCAGTTTCAGGTTCTAATGGTATCACTAGTGCCATAATGAAGTAAATTAAAATAACAATTCCTCCAGAAAGAAAAGTTGCTACGACCCAGAGAATTCTTACTATATCTACATCCAAATTGAAATGTTCCGCCAATCCTGCAGATAAACCAGTAAGTATTTTATTTTTCCTCGATCGATAAAGCTTTTTCTCTTGAGTAGATTGTGTTGAACTTACTGTTTGTTGTTGGGCAAATTGTTCATTAGTTTTTTCTTTAGCTTCTCTTGCAGAAGCGGTTGGTTCTCCACAACTTGCACAAAATTCAGCAAAATCCTCATTTGCTGCACCACATCTTGAACAATAAATGGTCATTTAAAATATCTCCAACTAATTTCTATGATGTAGTGGATTAATTTGCTTTTAAAATCTTTGTGAATAAAATTTGGATTAAAAATATGGTATTTTTAATTAATAATCCTGAATAGCTGTTAGATTAATGATAATGTTATTTGTTTGCCCAGGAATAAGTTCATAGAAATATTGATCATTTACTTGTTTAACATGAATTTCCTTAATAGAAACAGCATTTCTTTTCAAGAATTCACTAATATGACATAATTCAATACTAAAAGGAAAATTAGATCCATACCCTCGCTTTAATTCTTTTCTTAAACTTGGAGAGATTTCACCATTATAAATTAATAATAAGTTTTTCACATCGTAGCCAGTACGATATATAATAAAAGGATAAATCAAAGTTTTTCGTAGATCAGCTACTGTTAATCCTGTGTTCTCTTTATTTTTAGCTTCAAAGATAGAAAAAACATTATTAGAATAGGTGAAGAAATCTAATCGTTTTCGTATCTGAACGGTTTTTAAAAATCCGTTTTTTAACAGAAAATCAATCATTCGTTGTTTTGAACCTTTATTTAGTAAAACCCATTTAGATTTCTTTTCCTCACTAACTTGAAACCAACCTTTCTTACATTTCCAACATTTTTTGGAAAATTGTTCATTTGATCTGATCTTTTGACCACAAAAATTACAGACTTTCCAACTTTTATCAATGATCCGTTCCCTAATCCAAATTTCAATATATTCTACAAAATCAGTTAAATGTACATAAGACCATTTAGAGAGAAATTTTTTATCTTGGGTCCGAAATGGTTTTTCTATTAAGAAATATTCATTTTGTATCTCTTTTAAATTGTTGAATATCTTCCTTAAAGAAATGTCATTTTCATTTTCTGAACCTAAACTATGACAAACCAATTTTTGCATCGCCAAACCTTTCAAAGTGTTTCTTTTCTGAAGGTGATCCTCACAACCAATTGTTACAATATCATTCACTTTAAAGGATTGAAAGATTGAATCACTATTAGTTAACTCATTCATTATAAGAATTAATGTAAAAATACCTATAAAAGAACCAAGATTTTTTACATTAGCTGTTAATTTAAATTAATCAATTTAATACTTAAGCTGTTACAAGAACAAATACATTTAAATTAATAAAATAGATTGTTTTTTTACAAAAAATCACCAATTTTCCTAAAAATTGGAGAGAGTCAAGATGTCAGCAAATAAATATTGTCCATTTTGTGGCTCAGAAAATCCTGCTGTTAATCAATTCTGTTCGAATTGTGGTGCAGATTTAAGCGCTACTCAAGCAAAAACACAAGAACCAGGGTATACCCCCCCTCAACAACCAATGTATGGTCAACCTCAACAACCAATGTATGGTCAACAACCTACCTATGGTACAACAACTGTTTATACAACTCCCCAACCGGTTGCGAAATCCTCCGGTAAAGCTACCACTGGATTGGTTCTAGGTATAATATCATTAGCGTTATTATCTTGGTTATCTTGGTTGGTATATATTTGGTATGTGGCTGTTATGTTAATAGTACCTATTATAGGAATAGCCATGTCAGCTACTGGTATGAAAGAGGATAAATCAAAGGGTACTATTGGTCTAGTATTAAATATTATTGGAATTATTCCTATTGCTATAGCGTTGGTTATCCTCATTATTTGGTTTATTACTTGGTAATAAGAATACTAATGGAATAACCTCTAATTATCAAAAGAGGGGTTTCCTCTCCTTTTTTTCTTTCAATTAACAAAGAATTATCCCAATCTAATATATATTCTTAAATACATTAGAAATAATTCTCAAAACGATAAGAAAAATAATGGTTTTGCTAATTATGACGAAAATTGAAAGCGGGCCAAATGGTGGATATCTCTTTCCACATCCTGTAACATTAATATCAGCTTATGATAAAAATGGCAAAGCAAATGCTTTTGCAACATGTTGGATAATGAACATAGGACATAAACCTCCAAAATTAGCTTTTGTCACTCGAGAGCATAGATATACCTATAATCTATTCAAAGAAAGTGGTTTTTTCGGAATAAATGTTCCAAGTGCGAAGATAGTCAATGAAGTGGATTTTTTTGGATGCCATTCGGGTAAAGATCTTGATAAATTTGCTGCCACCAAACTAACTTTCTTCGAAGGAACAAAAGCCAAAATCCCATTAATTACAGAATGCCATGTAAATCTTGAATGTAAAATAATTGAAACTCATCCTGTGGAAGAAACAATGATCATAATTTTTGCAGAAGTAATCAATAGTCATTATGATAAGGAATTGTTTGGTGAAGATAAGAAATTAGATGAGTCAAGAGCGCAAATGATGGTCTATGGTATTCAAAATTATTGGGGCGCTTTTGAGAAGATTGGAACAGTAGGAATGTCAAAACAAGATAAAAAGTAGAATTTTGCTTTACCCTTTTTTTATTTTCATAAAAAGATCAAAAAGTCCATTGATGATTTTGATAGTCGTAAAGTTCGTGGAAGGGAATATACCGTTGAAAATTCTTTATTGTTTGAATCTTGTAAATAGATGGACTTATACCTGATGTTTTAATTATTTCTTCTATTAAAGGAACTACCGAGTGAGTCAAACTAATATCTATGAAACCAAAAATAACTCTGTCATAAAATTTGTAGACTACAAGAGCAGAAAAAACCTTAAACTTATTGACAAGTTGATTTACTAGAGGATTTTCAGGATTAATTATTAATTCAAATAATACTGCACGACGAAATTCATAAACTGCTGGATGGATAAACAAACAATAGTCAATTAAATTCAGTCGTTTAGTTCTTAATTCCATTTTATTAACAAAATCCATTAAATCTTCGGATTCCTCAGGATTAATGCCATTTCTTTTACATAATTCAAATAACTCTGATAAAGGAAATAACATATAATGGGCCTTAATCAGATACCTAGCACAAAAAATTGAAAAGAATGTCAAAAGATTTTCATCAATGGCTATTTTTCGTTTAGCTTTTGGAGCATTTACTATATCATAGATAGTTTCATCTAATAGTAAAGTTTCATAAGAAAATTGAGAGGGATTCTCCAAAAATTTTTTATAGTTTTCAACAGTAGGTTCAATGTTTTCCGTTGTAATAGAACTATAAAGTTGTTGGCACCGAATCTGTTGGAAAAAGTACTTACTAATAATTTCTTTTTTGGCTAATTTCTCAAAATAGTCATGAAGATGATTATGAACAATTAAAGGACAGTAAAGAGTTCCACAAATAATATCTAAAGCTGAATTTGTAAAAATATTATACATGTATTTGGTTTCTTTTAATTTTGTTAGTAATTGATCAGAATACTTTTTGTTCGTTAAAGTAATTCTAAAGAAGTACGGATATAGATTCAAAAGTAGAAAATTGTGTTTAGCATACCAATAAGTATTATATTTATCATAAAATTCCTTGAATAAATTATCTATGGTATCATGACTTAGTTCAAATTGGTCACCAATAGTTTTGGGGCTAGCTGCGTCTTGACCTAACTGATGTATTATTTTAATCACTTGAAAATCCCGAGAGGGCATATGGATAGGTAGAAGTAAAGTATCTCTCTCTTTAAGATACTGGTTTATCCAGGAGGTGAATCTATCAATAGTTTCCGCATAAGATTTATTTTCAACATGACTCCAAGTAAGGATTCGCACAAATTCATCATAGATACGAATGGGTTGAGTGTCATTTAAAACACCTAGTAAAACATAACTATCCCAAGTGACATGATGGAAGAAATCATCATCATCGAAAGCAGAACGATGACGAATCCAAACAATTTGAGGATTGCTAGAAGTAATATCTTTGTATTTGATTAACCAAAGTGCAGCAATAACAAAAAGAACTAATTCAACTAAATCGTTAGAAGGACAAGCGAAATCTAATTGACAAGTAAGAGCAAAACGAAAAGCTTCTTTGATAAGCAAATATTCAAATAAATTCTTTTGTTCACGGATAGGAAGGGCTGTAAGCCAATTAGCTAAGATAAGTTCATTTGTCTCAGAATCAAATTGAACGCCAAAAGATTTGCCAATAGAAGGGATTACTCTTGAATCAGTATCTTCTTGAATAATCAACCTGAAATTAGGTCGAATTAAAGGTAATTCAAGATACTCGAAAATCTCCTTCAAAAAAAATGAAAAATCTTTGTTCAATTTGCCAATAAGTTTGTTATCTTTATCGCTCATAGAAAATCTCGAAACCTGTAAAACAATAAGATTTCTTTTCGTTACTCTTTTTTCAATATTTCTATTCGAAAATTCTGAAGTTATTTCTAAAGACAAAAATATTATTTCTAAAAATAAAAAATGGCTATTATAATCATTTTAAAATTACTTTTTTTTAAATTTTAATACTAGGTTTTTATTTACTTTATATTTATTACTTAAATCCTCATTTTCTTCACAAAACCAATAAAAATTGGTTCTAGGAGAAAATTAGAAATGAAAAATAGAGGATATTTAATTCTAATTGGTTTTATTATGGTAATGGGATTAGTTCCCTTGACCTTATTTGTAAAGGGTGAAACGGTACCACCAATTGTTGATATAACTTCACACGTGAACAATCAAACTGTAAGTGGGACTATAGTAATTACAGCGACTGCTTCTGATTCCGGTAGCGGTATAGCTTATCTCCAATTTTATTTTGGAGGAGAATTTATTAGCCAAGATAGCAGCTCTCCATATCAAAGTGTATCTATTGATATTGATCACCATTCTGAAGGAGCAAATACAATTGCTGTTGTAGCATTTGATAAAGATGGTAACTTCGCTGTTGATACAGTCATAGTTAATTCTGTAATCAATTATGATACAATAGAATATTCACAAATTGGTGCAAGTGAAGCTTCTAGATGGTATTTATTAACTAAATATACCTTATGGATGAGTAATTTAGTAGTCTATTATGTAGAGAATCAAATTCGAAAAATAACTTTTGATGCTTATAGCCCAAATACAAATGTGATTTTTAAGTGGCATATCTACGATGTTTTAGACGCAACAGTGAATTGGGATGTGTCTGGTAATCTAGGTATTTTATTGAATTCTAATCCTACACATGTTACTATGAGATTTGATTATGGTGAATTGCCATCATCATTGGTAGGTCGTCATGATCAAGTTTTCATTCAAATGTATAAAGGTAGTATATATCTTTTACAAGTGATGAAAAGTGTCTACTATGTTCCTTAAAATTAACTAATAGATTTTTTCTTTTTTTTTCCATTTTCTTTTTTATAAACCACTATTTTATCTATATATAATCACTCTAAAAATTAAAAGAATCTTCCAAATGAGCAAAAATTTTATAACTGAGGGAAAAAAAGCTCTAAAGTGCAGATGATTTACCTTAATTAGAAAGCTATACAAAAAATTCATAAAGGGAAGTCTAAACTCTGCAAATATCAATAAATAAAGTGAGAAATTTCTAGGTGTAAAAAACTATGGCCGATGAAAAACCCCATCTAAACCTAGTAGTTATAGGACATGTCGATCACGGAAAGAGCACAATGACAGGACACATGTTGTTCCTAGCTGGTGCTGTAGATAAACGTTTGATCGATAAGTATGCAGAGGAATCTGAGAAGATCGGCAAACCTTCATGGAAGTATGCTTGGGTCTTACAAAAACTCCAAGAAGAACGTGAAAGAGGTCTAACCATTGACGTCTCCTTCTTCAAATTTGAGACCAAGAGTACTGTTTTTACGATAATTGACGCTCCTGGACACAGGGACTTCGTTAAAAACATGATTACTGGTGCTTCTCAAGCCAATGCTGCTATTCTTGTCGTTTCTGCTGAAAAGAACGATCTTGAAGCTGGCCTTGCTACTGAGAGAATTGAGAAAACACCAAAAGGTGATCGTCGTATCCCTGGTGGTCAAACTGTCGAGCACTTAACTCTAGCAATTACATTAGGTATTAACCAAATTGTTGTTGCAGTCAACAAGATGGATCTTGTTGGTTTTAAGGAGGAAGGTTACAAGAATGTCGTTGATCGTGTGAAAGCACTCATCGATGGTTTTGTCAAGAGCGGTTTAGTCTCCGCTGAACGTGTTGCAAACATTAAATTCGTACCAACAAGTGGTATGACTGGTGATGGTCTTGTTGACAGAGGCGATAAAATGCCCTGGTATAAAGGCCCAACCTTAATGGAAGCTCTTAGTGAGTTTTCCGCTCCAGAACTCCCAACAGCCAAACCTCTAAGAATGCCTATTCAAGATGTTTATGCTATCAAAGGTGTAGGTACTGTTCCAGTAGGAAAGATTGAATCTGGTGTTTTGAAACCAGGATTAGAAGTAATCTTCCCAATTTCAAAGAAGCGAGCGAAAGTTCAATCCATTGAAATGCACCATGAAACTTTACAACAAGCTTTACCTGGTGATAACGTTGGTTTCAACATTAAAGGTATTAACCGAAATGAAATCAAGAAAGGTGATATTGTTGGTTACCCAGGTGCTGATGAACCAAAGTTAACTGACACTTTTGTTGCCAGAACTTTCATCTTGAAGAACCTTTCAAAACCAGGCGCAAACCAACCAACTGGTATGTCTGTTGGTTACGCACCAATTATCCACCTTGGTCAAGCAGCTCAAGCTTGTCAAATTGTTTCCTTCAATGTTTTGAAGAAATCTGCTCAACGAAAATCCTTAGTTGCAACTGGTGATTATAATCCTGAAACCTATTTATTGCAAGGTGACTTCGCTGAAATCGTCTTCCAACCATTTGCCCCATTCATCTGTGAAAAATTCGCTGATTATCCAGCCTTAGGTCGTTTCGCAGCTAGAGATATGGGCCAAACAGTTGCTGTCGGTGTTATCACCGAAGTTAAAACAAAATAAGAATAGAATTTATTATTCTATTCCATTTTTTTTATTTTTAATTAATTTAATGATTTCCAATTATTTTGGACTATTCAAGTCTATTTTGAAACCAATAAATATTAAAAGGTACTAATAAAAGTTGATAGTAGTAATATATTTTTATGTTGGAATGTCGTGAGTTCATTGCCTGAAAAGAGTGAGATTACTGATATGAGTGATGCTGAAACTCAAACTGATGATGGTCAAGAATTAATTTCAGGTTTAACTCAGATGCTTATCTTATTGTTACTCAAACGCGGTCCTCAACATGGGTATGAGCTTGCTAGTAGACTTGAACCTATCTATAAACGTCGTTTATCACCTGGTACAATTTATCCTCTTTTACAACGAATGGAATTGAAAGAATATATTCAAAGTAAATCATTAGTTGTATCAGGGCGAACTCGCAAAACATATGTAATAACCCGCTTAGGACGTATTGGTTTAGATAATGCTCAATTAACACTTTTAAGCATAGTAAAAAATGAGATTCCCGATATAGATCAAGATTCAGCTGGTATAGAACTTTTGAAAAGTTTAGCTCAATATCGAATATTACTAATTCTTGATCTTTCACCTCTTCATGGTTATGAACTTGTTGAAAAATTAGATGACCAATTCGGAAAGAAAATTGCTCTTGGAACAATTTATCCCTCTCTTCATAGATTGGTTGAAAAAGGTTATATTGTAAGCAAATCAGAATGGGAAGGTGATCGTGAAAGAAAGGTTTATGAGCTTACTCCTTTAGGAAAGGCAGCTTTAAAATATGCTCATCAAGAGATCACTCAAATAGCTGAGGATACAATTTTTGATTGAAATCCTCATTGAGAATATCTTTATAATTCAAATTTTTCACACAAACAACATCAAAAATACTTTAATTTGATTAAAAACAAATAATAATCCTCAAGAATTAATAAAAAAAATTTTGAAGGTAAAAAAATGCGACAAACACGTCTTACTTGGTTTATCATAAGTGGAGTTTTGGGATTACTATTCATCATCTGGGGAGCTATAACTCCAAATATAGATTTATTACCAGGCGATGTTTGGTTGATTTTACCAGGAATTTTGATGTTCTTTATTTGTTTATTTGGAATTTTAGAGGATGTTTTTACCGATTGGGAAATATCAAAATATCTACTATCTGATAAATCAAACAATAAGACCTTAGAAGAAATAGCTTCTGACTTGAAAATTACTATTGATATAGCTAAAGAAAAAATTCTTACACTTCGAGGTAAAGAAAAGCTTACAAAAGCTTTCGACTCGAAAACAGGTTTCTTTATACCAGTTGATCTTGATAGCACTAATACTTGTAAGTATTGTTTTCATACAGATGTCATAAGTGATTTTTGCCCGGTTTGTGGATCAAAAGTGATTTCAGTTTCAAAAGAAACTAATAATCAAAAGAAGTAATTTAAAAAAGATTGCAAGAGCTGAATGCTAATGGTTAAAAAATTCAAAGGAATAGGGTGTCCTTGTGTCACTCCTTTTAATGATGATGAATCTCTAAACCTAACTGCTCTTAGAGAATTAGTTGATTTTCTAATTAACAGTGAAATTAACGCTATTATTCCTACTGGAAATTGTGGAGAATCTTATACACTTTCAGATGAAGAATATCATGTGATTATCGATACAGTAGTTGATCAAGTAAATGCTGCTGTTCCAGTGTATATTGGATTACCTTCGGAAAATGTGAATAGAATTTTATCCATTGCTAAATATGCATCTGATTGTGGTGCAGATGGATTGGTTATCTATCCCCCTGAGATACCTTCGTTAAATGTGAATGAGTTAGTTAATCACTTTGAGTATTTAAGTTCAAATATAGATGAGAATCTCCTTATAGTAAATGACCCTGATTCAACAAAAATAGATTTACCTATTGAATTAATATCTAAATTATCAAAACAAAGCTCAATAGTTGGGATTATTGAACTAAGTAATGATTTCAAAAAGATACCACAAATAAGTTCTTCTGTACGAGATGATTTTAGAGTTTATACTGGGAGAGGTTTATTAGTACCTCAAGCTATTAGAGAAGGAAAGGTTGAAGGAGCTATTGTACCAAGTGCAAATGTTGTTCCTAATTTATTGGTTGAATTATATGAAGCTTATAATGTTGAAATGATAAATCGTTTTGAAGAGCTTCAAACAAAATTGATACCTCTTGAAATAGGCTTAAAATTAGGTTCTTTTCCAGCTGCTATAAAAGCTAGTTTGAATATGTTAGGTGTTAATGTTGGCTTACCTAGACGACCTATTTCCCCCTTACAAAACGGGGACATTGAAAAGCTACGTAACATCTTAATAAGTGTCGGTTGTTTAAGACCTCCAGTAAAAGAGGAAGACGAAGAAAAATCTCCAGCAGAAGAGGGTGAGGAGAAAAAACCAAAAACAACTAAAACAAAATGAGCTGTAAAGTATGGATTTCCTAATAGTTTATTCAATAATTGTTCCGATTGTTGCAATACTATCATTATTATATGCAGGAATTGAGGATATTTTACATCGAGAAGTTCAAAGAGAATTTATTTGGCTTATTATGATTGGTGTCGGAATAATTTTGGATATTCTTTATTTGATTTTTTATAATGGTGCTCGAGCAAAAACAGATATATTAGCTGAAATGCTTTTATCGATTGTAATAGGTTTTATTTTGGGATTTTTACTTTTCTATATTGGAGCATGGGGCGGTGCGGATTCAAAAGCTCTCTGGTCAATTGTGATTCTTTCACCACTACATCCATTTTTAGAAACAAGGGGTACTTTAGTAAATCCTATTTTTCCAACTATTGAACCAAATATCTGGGTTTTAGATTCTTCTGTTATATCAATTCTATTGAATAGTGGTTTACTAGCTATCCTTTATCCACTCGTTCTTATCATTTTTAATTCAATCAGAGCAACTCGTGGTTCATTGTTTGATGAAGTTAAGGGCTCAACCGCAGGTAAGGTACGAAGTTTTATTTTTGGTTATAGGAAAAAAGTTACCAAAATAAATCCCAAAAAATTACATTATGATTTTCTTGAAATTTTACCAGATAAGAAATTTCAAGGTTTATTTGAAGGTGATTTCAAAGGTCATCTTGATGGCAAATTTATTGGTCTCTACCAAGGATCCTTTAAAGGTGAATTTAATGGATCAATTGTTGGAAAATTACTCAAAACACCCGAAGTAGGAATCAATGAAATGAAACTTGAAGATATAGTTTCTCAGGCGGAAAAAATTTCTAATGAAATTAAAATTGAGAAAAAGACTGAAGATGGAGAATTAGATTTTATTTTAAATAAATATCAAGAAATGTTTCTAAAAGAGAAGCTTGATTCCTCTATAAAAGAAACTAACCAATTTATTAATTTTAATGGTAGAATAACCAATCAGATAACTGGTATTTTTATTGGTACTATGGAAGGATTATTTGAAGGTAATTTAACTGGTAAATTATTAGGAAATCTAGAAGGACATTTTTTTGGTAATTCTGGGAAAGGGAAATTATCTGGAACAACAATGGAAGAAAATTCTTGGCAATTGAAAATGCGAATAGGTTTAGATGAAGAGCAAGCAATGGAACGAAGACAATTACGTACATTGTGGCTTTTGCAAAATACAAAGAAAGAGACTGTCTGGGTAACACCTGGATTGCCTTTTGTAACCTTAATGCTATTTGGTTATATCTTATATATCCTATTTGGGAATCTCTTTTTATTCCTAATAAGAATCTAAGAGTATAAATTACTGCTATATTTATAATAATAAGCGAAGAATTTTTTATCTGGTAATTAAATGACATCAAGGTAAGAACAAATGGACGATTATGTTATTGTTGGAGCAGGTCCCGCAGGGATTCTTTGCGCCTATGAATTAGTCAAAAACGGCATTACAAATATCACTCTTATAGATCGTGGTAAAGAAGTTTACAAACGAAAATGTCCCAGGCGTGAAAGAAATACTGAATGTGTTGCTTGCAAAATTTGTGATATCACAAGTGGATTTGGTGGAGCCGGCGCGTGGTCTGATGGTAAAATAACCAAAGACACTTCTGGAACAGTGGGAGGATGGATGAGTGATTTTCTAACTCATGAAGAATTAACCTCTCTAACTGAATATATCGATCAAACCTTTTTATCATTTAGTAATGGTGGTGATAGGTATTTTAGTCCCGATCCAGAATTTGTTGATAAAATGAAAAGCAAATGTCGAAAGGAAAACATGAAATTAATTACTTACCCTATCCGCCATTTAGGTACTGATAATGCTTCAGCAATTATGGATAATTTTTACAATTATCTGAAAGATAAAATCAATATTGTCTTAAAAGAACAAGTCGATAAAATCCTTGTTAACAATGGTGTTGTTGAAGGTGTTTCGACTTCTTCCGGTAAAATCTACAAGGCCAAAAAAGTTGTTATGGGTGTTGGTAGAGGGGGAACTAATTGGCTAAAGTCGGAATGTTCAAGATTAAATATTGCTTATTCAAATAATGCTGTAGATATCGGTGTTCGAGTTGAAACATTAAATGAATATTGTGCAGAATTTACTGAAAACCTCTATGAATTCAAAATCGAATATGTAACTAAAAACTATGAAGACCATGTGAGAACTTTTTGTGTCTGTCCAGGTGGTTTTGTTACAACAGAACGTTATGATGAGACTACTTGTGTAAATGGCGAAAGTAGAACAGATATTAATAGTCCAAACACAAATTTCGCTATCTTAGTCACTTGTAATTTTACTGAACCATTTAAGCAACCTATCCAATATGCTAAACATGTTGCTAATTTAGCTAATATGCTTTCAGGCGGTAATTCAGTTTTAATTCAACGTTTTGAAGATTTGAAAAACGGTCGACGTTCCACACCAGAACGATTGGCTCGTTCAGTTATAAAACCGACTCTCGAGAGTGCCGTTGCAGGTGATATAAGTTTTGCTATTCCAAGTAGAGTTATGAGTGATTTACAAGATTTCATTACCCATCTAAATGCGATTATGCCAGGTATAGATGGTCCAAATACACTGATCTATGCTCCTGAAATAAAACTATACAGCATTCGTATTGACCTAAATAAAAACCTTGAATCAAAAACGGTAAAAAATCTATATTTCATAGGAGATGGAGCAGGCATCACTCGAGGTGTTATGCAAAGCGCCATGTCTGGAGTAGTGGTTGCTCGAGCGAACCATAAGAAAGTTTAATTTTTTTTCTTTCTTCTTATTTTTATTTCGTTATCAAATTTTTTACGTTCGTTTTGCAAGTCCTCTAAATTTCCCAATAGAACACCTTCTAAAGTGAAGACCTCTGCATTATCAA
>JAEORM010000167.1 GCA_016840905.1 Candidatus Gerdarchaeota archaeon
AAATAACTTTAAATTGGTTTATTTTTACCATAAATACTTTAAAGAGTAATTGATTAGTAACATAAAAATTGTTTTTGAAACAATAATAATAAACAGGAGATTAGTAATGAAAATCATTGGAAACCCCACAACATATGGCGGTAAAGCTTTTAAGAAATGGCCGTTATATGAAAAAGCTTTGAAAGAAGCAAATATTGATTTTGAGATAGAATGGACAAAAGCATCTCAAGATGGTATTAGGATAGCGAAGGAATCAAGCAAAGATCATGAAGTACTGGTAGCTTTTGGTGGTGACGGTACTGTTAATGAGGTTGTAACCGGAATAGGTCAAACTGGTTTCAAAAATATTTTTGGTATTATTCCTGTCGGACGAGGAAATGATAATGCATTCAACATCCGTCAAACTAAGAATATTGAAGATATAGTCGAAATGTTACAAAATAAAGAATACCGAGAAATAGATTGTATCAAGATCAATGATGGTGCGCGATATTGTATGGGTGTTGCAGGAGTAGGTCTTGATGCAGATGTTTCAGAACAAGTTTACAATAAAGGAACGAATGCTGTTTATAGTATTGCTCTCATCAAATCATTCTTCAGATACAGACCAAGGCATTTACATATAGATATTGATGACGGGAAAATAGTAAAGGATTTGAAATCACTAACTACAATGATTGGTAATGGTCAAAGGGTCGGTAGTGGTTTGAAAGTAACTCCAGATGCAATCATAGATGATGGATTGCTAGATGTCATGATTGTTGGAAATACTGGTGTTATTGAATCCTTAATAACTTCTAGAAGATTAGGAAAAGGAACGCACCTAACCAATCCAAAAATAGAAATTGTACGAGGAAAGAAAATTACCATCACAACTGAATCACCAAAGAAAATACATGGACATGCAATGGGTGAGTATATTGGTCAATTACCAGTAACCTTTGAATGTCTTTATCGTGTGTTGAAAATCCTCAAAATGTCTGATGTTGTTTTAGAAAGAGAAGGTTGGTTAAATGCTAATGCTTTCTCTCAAAAGCTTCAATAAGTTGGTCTGATTTTATTCAGACCCTTTTATAATATTCTTAGTAATTCTTTTAGAGAATTAATTTCAAAATCAGGTTTAAAATTAAAATCATTTTTCACATTATTTCTATTTAACCAGATATTTTTAATCCCAGCATTTTTTGCTCCTTGAATATCACTTTCTAATGAATCACCGATATGAATCATTTCTGATGAATTACATTGAGCTTTTTTCATAGCTATTTCGTAAATTCTAGGATCAGGTTTTTCAATGCCAAAATCTTGTGAAAAAATTACAAACTCAAAGATGTTTTCCAAACCACATCTTTCAGGATAACTATTACCATTTGATAGTAAACCTATCTTGTATTTCTTTTTTAATTTGGTAAGTGTTGACAAAACATCATCAAATAATTCGATGTCTTCAAAGCGATGTTTCAAATAAATTTCATTTAGGAATCTTGCTAATTCTTCATTTGGTTTTCCTACATAGTTGAGTGTTTGAATAAATGCTTGTAACCGTATTTTTTCTAAATTGGTAATCATTCCTTTCAAATCTTTAGCTACTTTGTTTCTGATGAGAATTAACATATCAATATCAAGCTTTGAAGCAGATTCAGGATCAATTTCTGCTAATGCTTCTAACACATGTTTCAAGGAGTGGCGCATCACTTTTTCAAAATCCCATAGGGTACCATCGCCATCAAAAGTGATTACTTTGATTTTTTCATAATTACTCATAGCTTTCAAATAAAGTGAAAGAGTAAATCTAATTTATATTTTGTTCTTGATACTTTACTTGAATTCTTTGAATACAATAATCATCAATCATCATTCAAGTTCAAGTAATTCTCTTATCACAAAATTATAACTCGAAAAAGAATATTTTTGTTTAAAACCTAATCGTGTATTGATGGAAAGCATTGGCGCATTTTGATCAGCATTACCAGTAGTTATAAAGCTTTTATTTGGTAGATTATCTTTAATGAAAAGAAGCATCTTTGCTTTCAACCATTTA
Organism: Candidatus Gerdarchaeota archaeon; assembly: GCA_016840905.1. Next base: position 2,042 of record JAEORM010000167.1, read on the forward strand.
CCATAACCTCTACCACGATAAGCTTTCAAAACACCAGTAAGCTCTTGTTCAATTTGATGGGGATTCTCTTCAGAAGAGGTAGAAATTCCAGTTATTCCACTGATTGTGCCATCTTTTTCTCGAGTAATCACATTATAGAATGAATAACCTAAATTCGCAAAATATTGTTCATATTTTCGCCATGATTCAGGAGTATGAACTTCATGCCATCTTCCTTCTTCATTTTGAACTGGTGTTTCACTTTCGATTATAGTAAGTAATTTAGTTAATTCAACTATATCTGAATCAGGATAGGTGTTGAATTGCTCTAGTTTTGTTTCGGGATTTCTTTTTTGGCTTTCTTCGCACCAAACTGTAATCTTATCCCAATCTACTTCATTAAGATATAAACGATTAAATCTTTCAACATTAACTAATTTAGCATTAAATTTCTTACAAAATTGAATTCCTGACTCAAGATGTGTTTCAGTTTGAACAAACTTGTAGCCTAAATCATTTAGCTCTTTTGCCAATTTCTTGAGTAGAAGAGTTCCTAAACCTTTTCGTCTATATTCTTTAGCTATTGCGATATTAAAATAACTAATATCTTTGTTTTCTTCATATGAAGGTGAATCTTTTCTAGTATAACCAAATGTACAGGTTGCAATAATCACTTTTTTTGTATTATCCTTATAAATTATCCAACGAATCCAATGATACTCAGGACTTCCGTTGACGATTCTTTTTTCAATTATTTCTCTAGTTACCAATGGATCATCAGGAAAAATCTCAAGTTGAATTGCTTCATTAAAAGGATGATATTTCACCCAAAATTTCTGAGGAATT
>JAEORM010000168.1 GCA_016840905.1 Candidatus Gerdarchaeota archaeon
AAATCAAAGAGATAAAAGGATTGGAGAATTTAAATTCTCTCCAAGAATTGCTTGTCGAAAACAATAATCTCACAGAAATTATGGGATTGGATAAATTAACGCAACTTCAAAAATTATCTCTTTCTAATAATTCCATCATTGAAATTACAGGTTTAAATAATTTGAATTTACTTATAGAACTTAAACTAGAAAATAATCAAATCATAGAGATAAAAGATATGGAAAATTTGACTCATCTTCAAGATCTTTTTCTTTCTAACAATTTAATTTCACGAATTGAAGGTGTAGAAAAATTAACGCAATTACAAACCTTGAATCTTGAAAAAAATAAAATCAGTGATTTTGAGATTACAAACCAATTAGATACCTTTCAAGAAGTAGATAAAATTGGTGAACCCTTTACTCTAATTAAAGGAATGGAAAACTTAACCCACCTTAATAATCTTAGACTTGCTGAAAATCCACTGATGGAAATTAATGAATTAAAGAATCCTAGTACATTATCAGTTGTAAAATTCTTACTAAAAATGAAAATATTAGATAAACAAGGAATACACCACTATAGAGGCAAAACACTAACAGAAGATAGTGCAAAATTCCTAAACAACCTTCAAACACTAATTGAAAAACCTATTTTATTTTCTGAATATCCAAATTATGGCAGACTTGGTTATAATGAAAAGGAAGGAGAAATTACCGCACTACACTTGCCAAAATGTAACATAAAAAAAATTTCAGAACTAATAGGATTGGAATCCCTACAGAAACTAGTAACACTTGAAGTATGTGACAGTCAAATCTCTGAAATCAAGGGATTAGAGAATTTAATACAACTAAAAAGCCTTCACCTCCCTAGAAACCAAATCACCGATATAGCGAATTTACAGAATCTTACAGAACTCAGGAATCTTGATCTCCATTCTAACAATATCAGTGAAATTAAGGGGTTGAAAAATTTAACCCAACTCCAGAAACTTGTACTTGGTAAAAATCAAATAAAGGAAATTAAGGAATTGGAAAATTTAATTAATTTATCAAGAGTATCATTAGCAGAAAATGAAATCTCCTTAATTAAGGGGTTAGAGAATTTAACGAAGCTACAAGATCTTGATATTAGTAAAAATAAAATCACAGAGGTAGAAGGGTTAGAAAATTTAAAACTATTAACAAGACTCAACCTTTCTGAAAATCAAATTGCAGAAATAAAGAATTTAGGAAATTTGACTAAACTTGAAACTCTGAGTCTTTATTCCAACCAAATTACCGAAATTGAAGGATTGGAAAATCTAACACAACTAAAATCACTTGATTTATCTGAAAATCAAATCACTGAAATTAAAGGCCTGGATAAATTAGAGAAATTAGAAAGACTTAGTCTTCGTAACAATAAAATTACTGAAATAGAAGGTTTGAACAACTTAGAGAACTTAGTTAATCTTGATTTATGGAACAATAAAATTACCGAAATTAAAAATATCAGTCATTTGAAACATCTCGATTATTTAGAATTGAAAGGTAACAATCTACAAGGAATCCAAAAACTGCTTTATGATTACAAAGAAGTGATTGTAGACTTTAGAGAACTACTGGAAAATAAATACAATCCTGAAGGAACATGGATTAAAATAATGAATAAATTAGAAATAAGTGAATTTGAAAAAAACCACCCTTTTCGTGAGAAATTCTTCCCAGGACTTGATATGGATGATGAAGAAGAATTAGAGAAATATCGAAAGTGGAATCCTCAAATTGTTCTTGAAAAACTCATAAAGAATGAATCTCCTTCAAAGTATGATTTGGAACACTACGAATTCCTCATGAATTGGAGAAGTATGTTTTTATGGGTGTTTGAAAACAAAATTCTTAATGAAGCAACAAAAGAATTCATAGATTATTTGATCGAGCGTTTCACATAGACAAACAAATCAATTTTGTTAAGCCCGTTCTTATTATACATTTCCAAATCTAATACTACTAGATAAAATGGATTTAATGGTATATCAATTCAGACAAGAGAATTACGAAAAATTCAAGAAAATGAAAAGGGAATTGGAGCACAGGGCGAGATTCGAACTCACGTTAAAGGGATCTGTGCCCATACAGAGTGACTGTTATGGTCTGCAGTCCCTCGCCCAACCACTAGACTACCTGTGCTTTTACAACCTTTCGGTATTATTTTATCTTCAACACTTATTTTTAAAGATAATGGCAAATTTTGCTTATTTCTATCCAAAACTAGTGCCTTTCAGAAGACACATATTGTGACCTCTTAATGAGTCTTCAAAAAGTGAATTCTCTTTAAATATTCTATTGATGTTAGTTAGTATTAATAAGGTGATAAAAATGACTGAAAAAACAAGAGACAAAATAGAAAAAAGCATTTTCAGGAAAGTGCTTCAACCACCTAAATTCTTCTTGAATAAAGGATGTAATACTTATTAAAAGAGAGATAATCCAGTCCAGCTCTAATGCTTCTGTCTCCGAAAATAGAAGTCTAATTCTTAGGATGGTTGGGGTAATCAGGGACTCCAACTATCCTACCATTTAATTCTTATCCAGTATCTTTTAATGAACAAAAATTTAGAAATACAATCATTTATTTTCTCCTTCTAAGAATAATTTTAATTAGTGACCAATAATATTATTGCTTGTTTCATACGGGTGTGTTTTATGCCAAAGAAAACAACTGAAAGAAAATTGAAAAAAGTATATCATGCTGATATTTGGAAGAATATGACCATCACTGAGTTATTACTGGAATATAATAAAGTAGGGTTCAACGCTCGAGAATTAGCAAAAGCTCGAGACGTTATGCAAGCTATGATTGCTGATAAAGATTGTATCAAATTTGCTACCTTAGCAGGAGCATTGATTCCAGGTGGATTGAAGAAAGTCATTTATAGTATGGTTGAAAATGATTTAGTGGATGGTCTAATAGTTACTGGTTCAATTTTAACCCATGATTTGATTGAAGCCTTTGGTGAAGCACACTTTCATGCACCACTGAAGATACCCGATTACGAATTACAAAAGGAAGAATTAAATCGAATTTACAATGTAGTTGTTCCAACAAAAGGTTATCGTGATTTAGAAGATGGATTACAAGCAATCTTTCCAGAACTTCCACAAGAAACTATGTCAGCTTCTAGATTCATCACTGAGTTAGGAAAAAAAATGCCTGTTAAATGCTTGGCAAAGATTTGTGCAGAAAAAAATATCCCCATTTTTTGTCCTTCGCTTCCTGATAGTATTCTTGGCTTTCAAGTATGGATGTTTTCAAATCTTCATAAATTAAAAGTGAATCCAGCATTAGATCAACAAGATTTGCTTGATTTTACTTGGAAATCCGATGATGATAAAATTAAAGTTGGAGCCTTGATTGTTGCTGGCGGTGTTCCTAAACATTTCCTTGCCTTAGCAGCTCAAGTTGCTGGTAAAGCTCTTGATTATGCTGTGCAAATCACAATGGATCGTCCTGAACATGGTGGCGTAAGCGGAGCTTCAATAAGTGAAGCTATCTCTTGGGGAAAAGTAGATGAACATGCCCAAACAGCAAATGTAATCGCTGATGCAACCATTGCTTTACCAATGTTAATTGCTTCGCTGTTATAATAAATAATGCCTTAAAATAAAAAAAAGTATTCAAAAATCTTTGAATGAAAGAAAAAGGTAAAATACTAAAAAGACTATATATTATATATAGAAAAAAAAGTTGTGCCTAAAGATTTATTATGGCATTATATTTCCATTTTGATAAATCATGCACCAGATAGTTGTATTTGCAAATAAATGAAGGAAAGAATTCTAGAATGTCTACCCAAGATGCTGATTATAATCTACTCGAGTCTGTTGTTAGAGAGATTGGAGGAGATGAAGCTGTGAAAGTGGCAGCTCTGTTAGATCCTACTGAGGAAACAACAGATGAAGCAATTGCTGCTGGAGCAGAAATGAAATTAAATGCGGTTAGAAAAGTACTTTATCGTTTATATGATGCTCGTTTGGCTGAATTTAGAAGAATACGTGATAAAAGTACTGGATGGTTTATTTATTTTTGGCGTTTGAAACCCAACCGAGTGGAAGAGTTAGTTATTAGTAGGAAAAAAACTGTTTATCGAAAATTAAAAGCACGACTTGATTATGAAGAGAAATACCACTTCTTTAAGTGCGACCAAGATTATTGCCCAAGATATACCTTTGATGAAGCTATGGAAAATAATTTCCGATGCCCCGAATGCAATGGTGAACTTCGAGCATTTAATAACTCTGATATCATTAAAAAATTGAGTGTGAAAGTTAAAGAGCTACAAAAATCTCTAGAGTCATCTGGCGTAAATATAGAGGTTCTAAATAATGGTATAGATGAAGATGCAGCTCACTTAATAGCTACAAATAGAGAAGTAGCTACAGTTGATAGTTCTAGCAATAGTTCACATGGATCAAAATAAATAAACTAACTCATAAAAAACGTCAAATATTCTTTTTTTAACCGACATATCTAAATGTGTGTGATAAGTGTGATAAAGATAAAATTACTAACAAAGATTCGTGGTAAGAAACAAACTATTTTTCAATTATTTAGAGATGAAATTAATGAAGCTTTGCAAAATTTAGATGTAACCATGAAATCTCTAAGCTTTGATGATGATGGTTTTGTAACAGTGGAATTAGAGGGAGAAGATGAAATTGTAGCAACTAATTATTTAGCTAAATTGTTTGGTCAAAGTATTACTTTAGATAAAATAAAAACAGGCGATATCATTAAAGGATATATTTGCTCAAGTGGACAAGTGGGATTTGGATTATTTGTCGATATAGGAATAAAACATCCTTATGCTGTTGATGCACTTATACCACTATACACTTTAAGAGACCAATTAGCTACTGGATTGAAAGTTCCAGTAAGGAAAATAATAGATGATTATGCACTTATCAATTCAATCCCATTAGAAATTATTATTGAAAAGGTCAATATAGGGGTTAAAAAAATTGAGGCCAAATTATCACCTGAACAATTAGAGAAATTCGAGAAATGGCGTGATGAAGGACTGGAAAGATTAATTGTCTTAGGAGCTTTTGAAGATGAAATAACTGAAGCTCTCGAGAAGACTTATCATGATAAGGACATTATTTCAATAGAAAAACTTGGTTGGATGGAATTTATTTTAACATGTAAATTCAATACCACTGCTAAAGGATTAATTCCCCATTTAGGAAGAGCTTTACCTAAAGCAAAATTCGAAATTTTTTCACCTTCAGATAACAAGAAAACATTGAAAGAATTTCAAAGATCATAATCATCTTCATCACTATTTATTTCAGAAATAGTTTTTCGTTTCTGAATTTTTTCTTCAATCAAATCAACTATTTTTTCTGAAATGATAAGTGTTATATCTTCAATACATTTTGTACTATCTATTAATAGATAATTACCGATAGTATCATTATGATAGATTTGAAGGAATAAATCTTGAACAGCAATGAGATAATCTAACCCCTCAAAAGTATTGCTTTTTTTGCGATTTTTCATAATTCTTTCCAATGCTATTTCTGGATGTAATTCAAATATAATTGTAAGATCTGGCTCAGGAAATTTGTCTCGATTCGATTCGAGTATGCTTTGCCAATCTCCTTCTTTTCGAACTCCTTGATAACAAGCAGTAGAAAAATAATAACGATCCAAAAACACCAATTTATTTGCTGCTAAAGCAGGTAAAATATTATGATTTACATCCCACTCTCTATCTTCTATGAACCATTGTAATTCTTCATCTATAGAAACTCGTCCTTTATGATAACTTTCTCGTATTTTTTTACCTGCAGTGGTTTCATTTGTAGGTTCTTTAAAAATCACTACTTTAAAGCCTAAAGTATCGAATTTTTCCTTCAAGATTTTTGCAATAGTTGTTTTACCAGTACCATCTATGCCTTCGAATGCAATCAAAATTCCAGTGTTTATTACCAACAAATGTTACCTTCAATTTTTTTTATTATTATTTTATCAATGAATCCAAATTAAAAGTATTTTTAATTTACTTTAATAAAAAATAGAAAGGACGTACCTTTCTATACCTTTTGTTAATTTACTTGTGAAAAAATTGGTCGTAAACTGATTAATGTTGGTAGTGTCAAGGGTACATAAGGTAAATCTTTAGTTTCATCTTTGATACGTTTGATTAAATCCTTATCATTCATTTGTATCTCTTCTCTACCTTCATGTCGTATTCTTACTGTAAGAGTATTTGTTTCTACTTCTTTTTCACCGATTACCACTGTATATGGAATCCATTCTTGTTCAGCAGACCTAATCTTCTTACCAACACGTTCTGAACGATCATCTATATCTACTCGTATTTTTTGTTTTGTGATTTTATCAGCTATTTTTTTGCATACAGGAAGATATTCTTCGCTGATTGGTATTAAGCGCACTTGTGTTGGTGAAAGCCAAACGGGAAACATGGGAGCTTTGCCTTGCATTTGTTCAGTATATGCTTTTTCTAGAATTGCATAAACAACACGCTCAATAGCTCCTGAAATGCTTGTATGAAGTAAAAGTGGTCTTTGTTTTTCATTATTTGAATCTACAAATGAAATATTAAATCGCTCAGAATTTTCAACGTCTATTTGAACAGTACTTAATGCAGCAGCTTTATTTTGATTGTCTACAAAATTAAATTCAAATTTACATATATAGTAAGCAAATCTTTTATCAAATAATTCAATTAAAGCAGGTCTCTTTCTTGCTTTAACCATATCAAGAAACATAGCTTTATTTTCTTCAAAGAAATCTTTCTGGGCACGAAAAGCTGATTCATAATCTAATTCAAAAGCATTTATACAATCCATTGATAAATCAAATTGCTCTCTAAAAGCTTTCTTAGCCATATCTAAATCTTGTGTTATTGTATGCATATCAGGCATAGTAAATGTTCGTAATCTTCGTAAAGCAGCTAATTCTCCTCTTTGTTCTCTTCTAAAAGAGTAATGTGTCATTTCAAACAATTTAAGTGGCAAATTAGTATAGGAAATTTGAGCATCAGCACTCATTAAAAATTGACCAAAACAAGCTGCAAACCTTAAGAAATAATTGTCTGTGCCTGATTTTACTACATATTGTCTTGCAGGGAAACGATGCATATATTTCTCTATAGCAGGATGAGTATAACTATACATAATTGGACTTTCTATGGGCATAGCACCATAAGCAATTGTTTTATCTTTGACATATTCCTCTAAAAGATATTTGATTATCCAACCTTTTGGATACCAACGGAAATTGCCTGCATCACTTCCAGGTTCATAATCAACAAGAGCTAATTTTCTCATTAAATCAGCATGTGGGGGTGGTTGCTCTGAAGCTCGAACCTTTTCTGTTTCGTATTTGGCAAATAATTGTAAATTTTTATGTTTATTGAATTTATAATCATTTACAGGTGTCAAGGTACCATCTGTATCCATAATAAAGAATTCATGTTTTGTTTCTTCTTCATCTTTCAATGAAGCGCTTTCTTCAACTTCAAATTCACTAACATGTGCAGAAGTATTACTACCTATTTTGATCGTTCTAGAAAGTTCAGATAATGGATGTCCTTTACATTTCAAATCAAATGCTTTATACCAACCAAAAGGTGCACGTGTTACAGTATAGCCTTTCTCTTTGAGGTCAAGTTCCATGTTCTTTAAAACACGCAAACCAATGTCTGGTCTTGATGGAGTATCAGATAAATGTACCCAAGGATAAAGTACAATATTATTTGTACCTATTTGTTTTAAAATATCTTCAATTTCAGTTACCGCTTGTTTTCCAACTGATTCATAATTTTCTTCATCAGATTTTTCTACAGAAGATAATACAACAAGGCATTCATCAATATGCACTGTTTTTTTATCAATTTCTTCTGCAGCTTTTATTGCTTTTTTCTTTGGTTCAAATTCAATGAAATCGGAATGCACGGTCAGGATGCGCAAAACTAACCACCTAATTTTACAGCAGATTAACATAATCTTCTGATTTATTCATTTTTAACCTTGTATAGTATAATAAAAGCTTTTGGAAACGAAAGCAAATTCAATAACTAAAATGCTTTGATTTTTTGGTTATTTCAAATATTTACGCATTGAATAATCAAATAGCCCAGTTGGTAAAAATTCCAACAATCTTCTTCCTTTGTTATTTTTAACTCGATAACGGATTTTAGGTCTTTTTTTATGTAAAGCTTTGTAAACTACTTTGGCAACTTCAATGGGTTTTCCACAACGAGATTTTTCTCCCCTACAAGTTGTTACTACAATCTTTAGCAATTTTTTGAATAATGTTTTCTCAGAATCATTATCATTTGCGTAAGCGGATAAAGTTGTATCTAACATTGGTGTATCCATGGCACCTACTTGTAAATGAACTACCTTCATATCTAGAAACATTAATTCACGTCGCAAAGAATCAGAAAACGCTTCTAAAGCAAATTTGGTCATTGAATAGGGGCCATTTAATGGGAAGGCTAATCTTCCAGCTTCTGATCCCATATTTACAATTCGCCCTTTCTTTTTGAGTAATAATGGGAACAGTTCTTTTGTAACTTTAAACACTCCAGTAACGTTAACTGATATAATTTTCTCAACTTTTTCTTCAGCTATTTCAACCAGAGGTCCACCAAAAAAAAGACCTGCATTATTAACAAGTCCATCTAAACCATCTGTTATTTTCTTTATTTCTAGAATAGCTTTTTGTATAGATTCTTTATCAGTAACATCTAAGAAAATAGTCGAAATATTTTCTTTCCCGTTAAGCTTACTTAATGCTTCACGATTAACATCAGAAGCAAGAACATAATCACCTTTTGCTGAAAGATATTCAGTAATAGCTAAACCTAAACCACTTGCAGCACCTGTTACAAGTATATACTTTTGATTTTTTGACATAGATAATATCTACCTGTTATAGTTAGTAATTATTAGAATATTAATAGATGAAGAAGAATTAACCTTTAAGAATGTTATTTTGTGCTATTAGGTGATTCTTCTTTTTCATTTACCTCTTTTAATAAAGTAAATAACTCATCTTTGAAATCTTTTACTTCTTTTTCAGATTTATTTTTCACATTAATAACTATAATAAAAAGACTCAACGATAAAACTGTGAGGAAACTTACTAGAAGTATAACTACCCAATTGAAAGCTTTGGGTAACGAGAATACACTTTTATCTAAATAAAATCTTACTTCAAAAGGAGCACTGTCACCTAAATTGTTTTTTCGACAAGTAAAAACAAACCAAAAATCACCAGAACCAGATGCTTCAGTTGAATAAGAGAGAATATAATAACTAGATGTATATGTGTCTGTGCTAAATTTTATTTCATCTAGAAATCCTGAAGTGACATTGCTTTGACCTACATCTATAGGTAAAATAATAACTAATTCTTCAAATTCCAAATCCCCTTCCCAATATGGTCGCTCAAGATCAGCTACTACAAATAGTGGATCATTTTTATAGAGAATAATTTGTTCTGATAAAAAGAAATCCGCTTCATAACTAAACTTATACAAAATAGTTTCATTAGTATAGAGCGATGAAGGAGTTTTTATGAAAATTCTATGAGCAACACTTTCAGATAAATCGACTGTATAATTAACCTCAAGGATCTGACCATGATTTATTGCATATGTTTCATCAGATATAACAGATACTTCCTCATTGCTTACTAAAGGTCGTATATAAATACCAAAATGATCCTCAGTAGGAGTACAGTTAACAAAAATGGTAACTTCACCTGTTCCATCAGAATTTAGTCTTAATATTGTTCTTACCCAATTTAGTTCAGCCTCATAAGAACCTTCATTCGTTGAAAAATTACTTGCATAGGTATCTTCATCACTTGAAGTAAGAACACTTTCAGAAGTAGTACTTAAAGTTCGTAGTGAAATAATGGGCACTAAAGAAACTGAAATAGTCATATACAATGATAAGGCAACTATAAGGTATCTTTTCAGGCTGGTCATTAAAACAAATCCTCTTTCTTGTTGTATTAATATTTACTAAATAATTCAAAAAAGCTACTATTGATTGGTTTATTATCAATTATCCCTTAAAAAGATTTAAGGGAATTAAAAGAGACAAAGTATTAAGGTGTTTATTTATGCCTCATAGAGATTCGGAAGAAGAATTAGTAAACGAATTACGAAAAGCAAATCAGATAATTGTCCCTGCAATTCCAGAAATAATTGATGCTACAACGAATTTGGGCAAGGGCGAAATTGAGGTACCTAAAGAAATAAAGGAAATCGAAGCATTAATTTTCTCGAGAGGAAGATTGAATGCACAATTCTTCCGTGGTAAAAGTAATCTCTATGTTGTTCCTTCTTGGGTTTCAAGAATGTTAGCAGTTGATAGTCCAGGGGTTATTTCTTTAGGACACTGTTCTTCCTTTAATAATTCTAACTATCGAAATTGGGTAGCATTTGGTGATTTGGATTGTCAAAGTGAAGGGATTGTAACTGATAAGGGATTAATCATCCCTCAAATTAATGGATACGGAATTCTTTTTGGTGTTATTATTAAGAATGAGCCATATTATTGTACAAGAGATGGATCTTGTAAGCAGTCACTAGTTGATGGTTACATACCAGTAATAAAAAATGATTGGGTTATTAGAAATGAGAAATTTCAACAAATCGTTTTTGGTGGTAAAGCAGGTTCTAGCGAAATAGGTGTTGCTCAATTAAATAAAGTTGAAAGCAAAAATTCGAACATAGTTTTGTCTATTAGACCATTTAATCAAGAAGGAGTAACATTAATCAACACTATAAGTTATCGTCCAAAAGATCAAACAATTATTATTAACAAAGAACCTGTTCTTCGATTAGTGCAAAAACCAGAAAAAATTGCTATAGCAAATTATGCTCAAGATGGTGATTCTGCTTTGAAAATCCTTTCAATAGCAACAAACACTAAAGAGAAGGATGAAACCTCAATAACATGTTCTGCAGGTTTGGCTAATATAACATTAATTTTCCCACAAGAAGAGCAGCTAGTTGAAATTCATTTTAAAATGACAAAAAGTAATATGCAACAACCTCCTACACGAGAGATGCTTGAAACAAGATGGAAAGAAAAAGTAGCTCAAGGATTATCATTAATCACACGTGAGAAAGAAATCGATAGATTATATAAAGCAAGCATGAGCAATTTACTGCTATTAGTTGATCCAGGAACAATCACACCTGGACCGACAGAATACCATAGATTTTGGTGTAGAGATGCAGCCTATCTAATATCAGCTCTTGATCGAGCTGGTTATCATGATTATGCAAGGGAAGCATTAAATCAATTCATAATAAGGCAAAGAAACGATGGTTTCTTTTATAGTCATGAAGGTGAATTTGATTCCAATGGGGAAGGTATTTGGGTTCTTTCCGAACATGCAAAACTTACTCATGATATTAATTGGTTAGAAAGTGTCTATGAACCCATAGAGAAAGCAGCTGATTGGTTAATTTTTTCTAGAAACAAAGAGAAAAAAGAAGCCCCTAAAGGTAAGGAGAACCTTGTCAAGGGATTACTCCCTCCTGGATTTAGTGCCGAACATCTTGGTCCTTCTGATTATTTCTATTGGGATAATTTCTGGGGAGTAACAGGATTACGAGAAGCAGCATATATTGCCCGACTCCTACAAAAAGAAGCTGCTGAAAGACTGAAAAAAGAGTATGAAATGTATTTACTTGATTTGTATGCAAGCACTTCAAAATTATTCGAGAAATATCAATTCTTGCCTGTTGGACCTTTTAGAGAATGTGATAGTGCAATAATTGCTAATTTATGTGCCTATCATCCAACAAAATTATGGGATTCAAGTAATGAAATTTTGATGAAAACAGCTAAAACAATATATGAAAAATTCACCTTCAAAGGAGGCTTTTTCCATGAAGTTGCATGGAATTGCTATGGGACATATTTAACAATGCATTTAGCACAAATATTTCATGAAGCAAATGATCAAGAGAAAGTTTTTGAAATTTTAAATTGGCTTAGCAAAAATCAAACTTGCTCAATGGGTTGGGCAGAGGGGATAAGTCCGCAAACCATGCAAGGTGGTATGGGTGATTGTCCACATGGATGGGCAAGTGCTGATTGGATTCATTTATTAAGAAATCTATTTTGCACTGAAGGCCATGATGGTTCAGTAAAATTACTTTCAGGAATGCCTCTAAAATATCTAAAAAAAGGTGTTGCAGCTTCAAACCTTGTAACTCATTTTGGAGGTATAGATTTTACAGCAAAATTGGTAAAGAATACTCTTACGGTTAAATTAAAGCATAATCTTTCATCCCATACGATAAAAATCATGACACCAAAATCAATTGTCAAAATATCTGTTGATAGAGGAGAAGCTTTAGTTGTTGATGATCAATGTGTTGGTATAAATAATCAAGCAAAAATAGCTACTATAGAATTGGAATAATCAAATAATGGATTTATAAAAAAACCATTATTTTTGCGAAAATCTCTTAAATATTTATTTTCTATTTAAGAATAAAATAGCTAACTGTTTAACTATTTCCAACAATTGAATCGATCTGATAAAAATGGCAACAGGAGACAATAATAGGTTTGATGTATGTATAGTTGGAGCTGGAATAGCCGGTTCAACTTGCGCATTTTATTTGGCAAAAGCAGGAATTAAGACAGCAATTCTTGAAAAGAAAAAATTTCCTCGAGACAAAATTTGTGGTGATGCAATTACTGCTCGTGCACAAATTCATCTCACTCGTATGGGTGTCCTTCAAGAAATCCTTGATGAAAAGAAAGGTAATTGGGCAGCATACGGTGGATTAGTTAGCCCTGGAGGAATAGCTTATTTTGGTGATTCTTCAAAAGGAAAGCATAGTCATCTTGTTATCGCTATTAAACGAAAAATATTAGATGAAAAAATGGTTAATGCTGCTGTAAGAGAAGGAGTAACCTTAATTGAAGAATATGCTGTTAATAATGCTGTTCTCTCTAGAGAGGAAGCTATGTGGACATTATCAGCTGAAAACAGTGATACAAAGTATAAAGCAAAAATTCTAATCATTGCTGATGGAGCTACTTCCTATTTAGGAAGAAAATTAGGATTCGTAGATGAACCACCTCAAGCAACATGCAGTCGGGCTTATATTGAAGCAGGAAGTCACCAATACCCCTATGATGGAGTATGTTTCTATCCACCAAAATTAATTCCTGGCTATTGCTCGTTGTTTAAAGAGGCAGATGGTGATATTGGTTACTGTTGTTATATTATCCCTGGAGGACAATGTGGCACGGGAGATTTGTTAGAACTTCACCATGAATTCATTAAAAATGATCCTTTCATGAGCAAAGCAATAGGACCAAATCCCAAGCTTGAAAAAATGAAAGCTGCTCCGATAAGATTTGGTGGAATTGAAAAAAGCTACAGCGAATATATGATGATTATTGGTGATGCTGCAGGACAAATAGATCCATTGACAGGTGAAGGAATTCAATATGCTATGGATGCAGCAGAATTAGCAGCAAAAACTGCAAAAGAAGCTTTCAAAAAGAATAGATTTCATGAACGATTTTTCTTTAGGTATCATAGACGCTGGATGCGATCCTTTGGAAAAGACTTCAAATGGTCTAAACGAATGATAGAGGTCTTTGTTAAGAAGCCAATATTTTTAGATGCTTTTGCCGCAGCATGCAATCGTAAAGGAGATAAATTCATGATCGAGTGGGGGAAAATTATGACGGGATCAAAGAAAAAAGTAAGTTTCTTTAGACCTAGATTAGCTATCCCACTTGCTATTGAAACCTTAAGATTAAAACGAAAAAAGAAATAACCCGTTAAAGTATACTTCGGGTTATTATTTTATTTTTTAAAAAAAAATCATTAGTCATTATCAGTTAAACCTAATTCCTCTGCGAAAATCAATCGTAATTCAGGTTTTATTTCAAATGAAACGATACGACCATCACGATTTTTGTTCAGAAAATTCAAGGCAGCCATTTGATTTAGATAACGAGATAGATTTCCTTGATCCATTCCTAATTCATCTGCTAAAGCTGTTCCTACTACGGGTCCACCATCCTTTTCACCAATGATCACTTCAAGGATTCCCCTCATTTTTGGTGTAAGAATTTGTTTAATACGTTCACTTTGAGCATCCTTTAATTTCTCTCGAGCAGATTCTACTCCACCTTCAATGGTATTCAAATCGACTTTCTGTTTATTATTTTGAGCTGCAACATCTAGAATAGAACGTAAAACTAACAAAAGCATTCTAGGATTACCAGTAGCATATTCCTTATTGACTTTCGAAATAATCTCCTCATCAAAAGGATCCAAACTATCAGGTTTTGAAGGGCGGAAAGCTGTTAATCTTTTCCGAACAATATCTATAGCAATATTATCACTTACAGGTTTGAATTCAATCTCAACATGAACACGTGTAGCAACAGCAGGATGAATCTCTTTCAAGGAAGCCCAAGCATTTGGTGTAGAACAAATGATCGTTATGTGACTAGGGATGCCAACAGCATAACTCAAGTATTCTCGTAAAATCTCAAAGGTTTTTCTAATTTCACGTTGTATACTTGCTTCTATTATTTCTTCAAATTCATCAATAACTAATCCTGAAATGATTTTCTCATCACTAATTTTCTTAAATAAATTGGCGAGGTCTTGACCGGCTTCAAATGGTTTGAATTTTGCTTCTGGAATATTATTTATGTCTCGATACTTTGCCCACATCTTATCCGCAAGTTCTTTCAAATCTTCAGATGCTCGATCATCATTCTTAATTGGAATACATACACTTTCAAACAAAGCATAGGTAACAATACCTGGAGAACCACCTGGTAACTTGGTATAGAAAACGAAAGCATTCTTTTTTAACCAAGTCTCTTTTATTGCACTTGCACGAATGGATTTTCCTGAACCATACTCACCAATTAAGGCTACTGTTGCAGACCCACCATTGAGTATTGTGGATAAATTAGAAGCTATTTTTTTATCTGCAGCAGTAATTACATGCATTTTGGCTATTTCTTCTTGAGTCATGGATTCAGCTGAAATTTTATCAAAAGGATTTCTTTGAAGACCATATTTCTTTAGGTATTCTTCTTCACTCAACATTTCATCGTATATAGACACAAATTCCACCAGCTTCATTATGCTCTTTTGGACTATGAATTAAGGATTATTCTTAACTGAAATTAAAGTATATAGAATAATGTTCTTTCAAGTAAAAGAATGTTATTGTTTGTAAAATATGATTAAAAATTATACAAAAAAAAGAAAAATAAAGATTGGTCTATAAAGGAACCAATCTAATCAATTCATTTATTCCCTTACCATTTGTTAATTCCAAGGTTTCACCATCATTAAAGATGAATTTACCTTTTAGCTTAACAGGTAAGACATAGAAAAGAGAATTCCAACCAGGGATATTATCAACAACAAATGCTTCCATTCTAGCAGGTGGTTGAATTAATTGGGGATATCTATATGGTTTAATGGAATACTTTAGTTTTCCTTCTTTGGTTCTGATTTCAACTGATTGATCCCAAGGGATAAATCGTTTTGCTTCCTCAAAATAAACCCAACTATCAGGAACGACTTCAAGAGAATCAGCGAATAAATATTGATCAGTATCAGTTAAATAGACCTTGCCTGTTTCAAAATGCATTGGGCTGCCTGTATTAGTTTGTGATTCACAATGACAGAGGTAAGTATAAGCTTGATCAAAATTGGCATAAACCCAATTCATTATTCGTATTTGGAAGAAATTTAATCGACCAAACCACACACGTTCAAATAGTCCTCGTCCATCTTTTACGGGTATGGTTTTTCCATGTGCTGTTATTGTACCTTCGACTGTTGATATTGATTCTATACCTGCAACCCTAGTATCTTCTGTTACTTCACATAAAGCGCCTTTTTCTTTACCCCAATAAAAGATAGGTCCACGTGGTTTTAAAGTTAAATCAAGGCTCAAATCTTTATTTTTTGAAACAATACGTCTTTGATCTTCTGAGCAATGAGCAGTCATATCGCCCATTTCGACTATTAATTCATTTGGTTTTTCTTTGAAGGAAATGTCATCTTCAGTTGCGAGTATGTTAATGTCATTTTTCGGTTTTTTCAAAACCATAACATCGTCTTCATCATCTAATTTCACTGGATCACTAGAAAGGCTAAAGTAATTTATTTGTCCTAGTAGAGTTCCTTCAGTAATAGATAATTTCAGACAATATTCAACATTGTTGTGTATAAAATCTGATGTAAAATACCAGTTATTATACCTGCTTGTTTCGCCCAAAAATTTAGGTTTTAATTCTTCAATTGTAATTTTTTTGGTCATCATATATTGGAGTCCCCACAAATAAATTCAATTATTAATAATGATGGAATTTTATAAAGGTTATTTGTGCTCAAACAAACAATAAACAAGTAAAAAAAATGAGTTTCTAAGTATAAGCTAGCTATTCAATCAATACGTTTAACTTAAATAGTTAATTGCATTATCCTTGTCTGTATATTCGCTAATAAAGGAAGAAATAACAGGATGACAACCCGTAAAGAAGTTATTGATGCTTTAGAAGCTGCAAGAGAAAAATTACTCACTGAAGAAGCAAAGAAAGAATTTCAAGGTTGGACACGAATAATCCAATATCATTTTAAAGACACTGATGAATTTTGGCATTTCGAGGTCATTGATGGAACGCCTAGAGAACTTGTTAATGCTGAATCTGAAGACGCGGAAGTAAAATTCACTATGACAGAAGACACTTTACTTGGATTGATTAGTGGCAAAATAAATGGAATGGTTGCGTTCACCACTGGTAAAGTAAAGGTAAAAGCTTCATTAAAAGATATTTCTAAATTACAAAAATTAATTTAATTTTTGTTAGTCTTTTTTCTTCTATTTTTTTATTGCCAATTGATTGATAAATAAAAAAAGGAAGAGTGAAATTTGTTACTCTTTTTTTGTTTTAGGTCTGTATGGTGCATAAGCCATTGCAATTTGATTATTTTCTAATTTCTTGAAATTAATAAAGAATTCAATGAAAAGTGCAACAAATACCAAATCTACTACACCTACGAGCAGCAGATAGAGGCCACAATCACCTAGAATAAAGAATATTAGCAATACAATAAAATAAGATAATTTTGAAATCATACCAGTTGATATAACTAGATGATTCTTCGTAATGTCCAATCCTACTAAGAAATACATGAAACCAAAAACAAAAACCATTAATAGAAAACTATACATCCACAAATAAATGGATCGATCATCAGAAAGTCCAAAAAATCCCAGAAAACCATTCACAGTAGGGGCCAATACACTAAATATAACAGCAGCTGAAAGATTCCATACTCCAGCTAATATGAACATAATTTTGTAATATACTGCTTTGTTCATAGAGTAACCCTCAATAGAATTATATTATTCTTTTTTTTATTAAAAGACTTTCTAAATAAAGACGCTAATTTATCAATTAGATAATTAATTCCTCTGTACTAACTTTTCTCTTTTTCAATGATAAATCAGAAACATTAAACTTTGTTTGATCAAACAATTCTATATTAGGAAGATTTAATTGTTTGGCTGCAGCAATTCTACCAATTGCATCTGCTTTCATAATTCCTGAACCAGAAGTTCCACTTACCCATTGTATATTAGAAACTTTTTCGATTACAGGATTTTTATCAGGCCAAAAATAAGCATAGAATCCAGCCCATTTAGAGAAAAGCTGATAATCCTTTAATTGAGGAAAATAATGTTGTAGGACAGGTTCTATTACATTCTCAAAATAACTGCTTTCAGCATCAGGGGGATATTTATCCATAAGAAAAGGATTTCCTAGTTCATTTGCACAACCAACCACTATTAATTTGTTCAATAAAATAGGTTTGACATAGATCCCTGCTGTAGGTAAAATTAGAATTGGGATTTTCTCTGAAGGATCATTTACCATTTGTTTTGCATCACTTAATTTCAAGGTGAACATTTGCCTTTTTTTAGGATAAATTTGAGAAGCAATACCAATTGGTGCTAAGAGATCATTACTCCAAGCCCCCACTGCAAAGATAAAATTATCAGCAAAGAATTCCACTCCATCTTGATTTATTATAGAAAGGATTTTTACATCAAGCCAAGGGGGATAATTTTTATCTGCCCCTGAAAGATTAACCTTCTTTATTTCACAATTAAGGACTAATTTACCACCCATCTGCTGAAATTTATCTGAATAATATCTACAAAGTTTAACAGCAGAAAGAGAACCACATCGGTGGCCATAAAGAATCTTATAAATATCTTTGAAATTATTGGACTTCTCGGGATTTATCTTAAGGTTGGTAGGCAATTCCTCTACAGAAAGAATCTCAAATTGATCCTTTTGGGGATTTAGCTTCTCTAAACCAATTTTAGATTTTTTCCAATCTTCCTTGGAAAACATCCAAAAATAGCCTAAATCTTTCAAATTGATTTCATCAGCAATACTTTCATAAAATGATATTGAACTTGTTGCAAGAATTTGGCTTGTTTGGGATGAGAACAGATTCCTATATAATGCAGCACTTTTAGAGGTATTCCCATATGCCACCTTCTCATTTTGATCTATTAAACAAATATCTAATTTTGGATTTTTCACTTTAAGATGGTAAGCAGTACTCGCACCAATTACCCCCGCACCAACAATAATAATATCATATTTCATATTCTTACAACCAAAGATCTTTCTTTTATTAATTAACAGATGGTAGTTGTAACAGTAATTTAGTATTTAGATTTTATTTCAAAAGAAAAAGGATTTTTAACGGAAATCAATTTCTTGACAAAAAAATTAGTGAAAAAAAAGAAGAGATAGAGTGAATCTATCTTTATCTTATTGTAAGAAATCAGAATCTAATAATCTATCTTTATGTACATCTCGAGAATAATCTGGGAAGAGTATAGGTGAAGGAGGATTCTTAACCTTGTTTTCATCACATAAAGCATTATATTGAGAAATATGTGATAAAGTTAATTTTCCAAGACTAACCTTTGATACTTTCTTAGCAGCAGAAATACCTGCAGCACGACCAAAAACACTGATTTCTAACAAACTATTACCCATTAATCTATTACTGCCATGTGTTCCACCACAAACTTCACCAGCTGCGTAAAGATTTGTAAGTGGTGTTTCAGCATTTTCATTGATAGTTAATCCACCATTTTGATAGTGAAGAGTTGGATAGATCAATATTGGATCTTGAATCATATCTACTCCGAATCTTCCGAATTGACGAACCATTGCAGCAAAATTCTTTTCTATTGTACCTTCGCCATGCAATACATCAATGAGTGGTGAATCTAACCATAACCCTCGTTGACCTGAAGGAGTAATAAGGCCATTATTTTTGCCTACACATTCACGGATAATCAAACTTGATTCAACGTCACGGGTTTCTAATGGGAAGCAGAACTGCTCACCGTTTTTATTGAGAACTTGTGCACCTTTTCCACGAACTTTCTCAGTTACTAGTAAACCTACGATTTGTTCTGGGAAAGCTGCTCCAGTAGGATGATATTGAACTGATTTCATTAATCTCAAAGGAACACCAGCACGATAACCCATCACACAACCATCAAAAGTTGCACCATAGTGATTAGTTGTTGGAAATCCTTGAATATGTAATCGACCAAAACCACCAGTAGTAATAATTGTCGCTTTTGCTCGAACAGTGATGTATTCCTTACTATCAAGATTAAGTAATACTGCTCCAGCAACTTGTCCTTTATCATCTTTAATGAGCTCAATAGCAGGTGAAAATTCTAGGACATGAATATTGTTATTGAAAACTTCATCACGTAAAGTTTTCATAATCTCTGCACCTGTAAAGTCTTTAGCAAAGTGCATTCTCATTCTAGAAGTACCACCACCATGTATAGCATCCATGGTACCATCTTCGAATTTATCGAACATCATACCCAATTCTTCATACCATTTGAGCATAAAAGGAGCGTCACGAACAAGTCTTCTTACAAGGGCTGGTTCATTTTCATAATGCCCACCACCATAAGCATCTAAGTAATGAATAGCTGGACTATCAACCTCTCTAACTGCTGCTTGAATACCACCTTGAGCCATAGTAGTATTTGAATCACCCATTCGTAATTTAGTTACTATGAGGATATCTTCAGGTTTAACACCATTTTTAACAGCCCAAAGAGCAGCATTAGCTCCAGCACCACCACCACCGATAATTAAGATTTCTTTATCAAAATCAATCTTTTTCAAATCAACAGCTTCTGGATTGAGCACTGACTTTGTTTCTATAAGCTTTGCAACCTCTAAAGGAACCATTTCACCTTTTGAAGAACCAAAACGGAGAGATGTTTTTTGTTCTTTAATGAAATCAGGATGGTATTTATTTAAGACATCACCTTTTTCATCAGGTGTACATTGGTTCATAGTTTCTTTTGCACGTTTATCACGAGTTTTCTCTACTTTAGTAATAGATTCTCGCATATAGTCTGGATAAGGATCTTTTGCCATTTTTCTTACACCTCTATTCTCCTACCTCTCTAACTCGGGAGTTGTAAAGCTTTGTTAGTTTAGCTTTATCTGCTTTGACTAAATCATCAAGTTCAGCATCATATGCCCCCTTCTCGATTTCTTTCACTCGTTTTTCGAGTTGTTTATAGGGAGGAGCAATATATCGTCCATAAAGTCTTCTTGCTAAAATTCCTACATTAAATTGAGAGATTTCAGCTGGACATCGAGTAGTACAGAGACCACACATTATACAATCAAAGCTTAACTGTGCAGCTTTAGCAATATCTCCTCGAAGAGCTGCTTGAACATAATCCATAACTTCAATATCCATAGGACACGCTTTTGTGCATGTGTTGCAAGAGATACATCTAGCAACTTCAGGATAAAATTCTAGTATGGTGTTAGGTTCAGCTCTTAAAGATTCAATATTATATTGTTTCTTATTCGCTGGATTAAGAGGTATTTGAGCTATCAACATACCATCTTCCACTTGTGTTGCACATGCAAGACCAGTAAAGAGTTTATGATTACCCTTTACTCTGTAGATTGTGCTGCAAGCTCCACAAAAACCTCCACGACAACCAACTCCTCGTTCAAGTCTCCAACCGAGATACTCAAGAGCTTTCATTATCGTAAGATTTGAGGGAACCATATATTCGGTATTTGCTACAATAATTTTTACCATTTTTGTTTCTATTTCTTCTGCCGTTTTTTCCACCTCATTTGGTTACTTTTGCGGGTACTTTTACTGGTGTCCCAACTAACTTTCGTTTTGTTAAAATTGGAGTTGGATCAATAAAATGATCTTGAAATCCCAATTGTTTATGATCGATACCAAAAGCAAGCGCCATTAATTGTGTAAAGTATACGACAGGAACTTCTGGGAGAGATGAATTTAACTCTCGTGCTTCCTTTTGACGTCGATCTAAATTAAATTGACACAATGGACACGAAACCATTATGATATCAACATCTTTTCGTTTCATAGAACCAATTATTTTATTGGTTCTGTCTGCCACAAGATGTTTATCATTAACTGTCAAATAAGAACCACAACATTCAGTCATGTAAGGATCTTCCACTGCTTCGCCACCTAAAGCAAAAATTAAGTCGGATAAAATAGTTGGTTTTTCACTATTCTCATCAACAGAGACTTCTGTTGGTCGTAAAAGAGTGCAACCATAATACGGGGCGATCTTTAATCCATGCAAAGGTGTCTTTACTTTCGCTCTAATCTTATCAAAATCAAATTTCTTCAACAAATCAAGTAAATGATGAACTTTAACATCTCCTGCATAATCTGTTTCTTCATACATGAATGAATTAAGACGAGATGCTTTCTCTGAATCGTTTTGGAATAATAGATTAGCTCTTTTCAAGGTATTGTAACACATTGAGCATATTGTTACAACATCTGAGAAACCTTCTTCACGTGTTCGAATCATATTTCTAATTGGAGCAAGCTGACTTGAAAGATTATCATCAGCCAATCCAAAGAAAGTGCCACAACAATTCCAACGTGAGAGTTCAACCAACTCTATTCCTAATTGTTTCATCACAGCTCTTGCAGTTGAATCCATATATTTAGCATAAGATTTGGCGGTACAACCCGGATAATAGGCTATTTTTTCAGTCATGTTTTCTTTGCTCCATCTTATGTTGTTTGTTTCTTGAAACTGCTGATCAAAGCAATTTGTGGTAATTCTTCAAGCTGGTCCTTAGATATTCCTTCTACTTTAACATAGCTCTTTTTAGCGCGAAGGGAAATTTCTCGCAAGGATTCCATAGTTTTTGCTATGTCAATACCTTTTGGACATCTTGCACTGCAAACTAAACAAGAAGAACAAATCCAAAAAGTATTAGCTTTTAGAACTGAGTCATCCCCAAGTTGAATTTTATGCATCACTTGATTTGGTAAGAGATCCATTACAGCAGATTCGGGACAACCTCCAGAACACTCACCACATTGATAGCAAATTTTAATGTTTATACCAGCTAATTCCATGACTTTCTCTCGGAATTGGATATTTTTTGTATTTTTTGCTAATTTAACAAAGGACATTTTTTACACTCCAAACTTTACTTTTTTATTTCATTTCGGTAACATTTCTTTAATTTCATTTTCAACCATACTTACTGCTTTAGAGACAGCTTTTTCTACTGCTGGAGATAATGATTCACTAAAGACATCAAATCTCTCAGCTTCAATACCTATGATTATAACTTCTTTAGGAAGCTTTTCAGGGCCTAATTCTTTCATTAAGACATCATAGGCAGTTGGTAGATTACAATCATGAGCACAATACATGTGTATAGTATTTTTGAATTCATCAATCGATAATTTGTGAACTTCTCCAGGAACGCCGTTTTCAAGAGCTAATGCATCAATCATAATGACCTTATTGTAACCAATGAAACGTTCAGCTAAACTTAAGCCACCTGTAGAGAGCTCATCAAATTCTAAAGTAGTAATATGGGAATATTTCTTCTGAAGTTTTCTCACAACGTGTATGCCAACTCCATCATCACTTAGGATAGGATTGCCAACACCTATTATTAACCACTTATCAGTGGTTGTTTTTGGGAAAACTTGAGAAGATAGGTCATTCATTTTCTACTTACCACGTCCTTTAGTTTTCGCTCCTTGTCATAAATTTTAACTTCCATTGGAAGACTTCCATGTGGAGTATGGGTTGAGCAAGCTAAACAAGGATCATATGATCTGAAAGCTATTTCTACCATGTTGAGCATGGCTTCTTCTTCATAATTTCCATTCTTTATCACTTGTTTTGCTGCTTCTCTAACACTAATATTTATAGGAGCAATATTATGAGTAGTTGCAACTATTAGATTCACTTTTGTGATTATACCTTTTTCATCTGCTGTATAATCATGAATGAGAGTTCCACGAGGAGCTTCGACTATGCCAATACCTCGTCCACCAATTTCACCTTTTGGAATAACACGATATTCACCATTAGTGATATATGGTTTTTTAGCAATCTCCAGAATGATCTCAGCAGAATTAAGCATTTCAACTAAACGAACCCAATTAGAAACTAATTGCAAATGACTTGGTCTTCCAGCAATTGCAGCTACTTTTTTTGCTGCAGCTTTTGCAAGAGGAGTGGAATATTCACCAACATTGTATCGAGCTAAAGGTCCGACACTATAAACACCACTATCAGCACCTGACTCGAATCCTTTCCAACCTATTTTACGAACAAAGGTTTGTTTAGCTGTGCACCAGGGTTCACAATGTTCACCAATATGTTCAAAGTATTCTTCATCTGCAAATCGATCTATTTCTTTTCCTTTTGGATCGATGATAACACCAGTACCACCATAATAATCGATTTGACCTTTTTCATCAACAGTGGATAAATAGTTGAAAGGATTATTATAGATACTTCCAGTAACAAGATCTTTTATTTTCTTGTTCTTTACTAGAATTGAATCAAAGACATCTAAATAATATTGAGTTAATTTAACTAATGCCTCTGCACGTTCAATTATTTCATTTTGTGTATCAGAAGTCAAACCTTTAGACATACCACCAGGAATTGCTGTTATGGGATGAACAGACTTACCTCCAAGTATTTCTTGGATAATGTGGGAATGGTTTCTTCCTTCTAGCGCTTTAAGAGTAAGATCTTTATCAGCATGTAAAAGACCAAGTAAATTACGTTCTGCAGGATTTGCATCAGGACCTAATATTAAATCTGGACCTGCTAACGCAAAAAAGTGTGCAGAGTGAGAATACCATACATGAGCAGCCATACCCATACGTCTTAGATCTTCGCCTGTTTTAGATGGTTTCACATGGAAAATTTGATCTAAAGCTTTTGCACTAGCAATATGATGCGGCCAAGGACAAACACCACAAACACGGGAAACGATACGAGGCATTTCCTCTGCAAGACGACCATGACAGAATTTTTCAAAACCTCTGTATTCAGTTACTTGGAAATAAGCATCTTCAGCATTTCCCTTTTCATCAAGGAAAATAGAGATTTTTGCTTCTCCTTCCAATCTTGAAACGGGATTAATTATAACAGTTTTTTCAGTCATTTTTTCTCACCATTATTTTTTCTTTGAATCCGCAGCCTCATCTTTTGCCTTTTGCATTTTCATATGCATCAATAACTGTGGAACAGCAAATCGATAGAATGTGCCAAAAGGATCTATAACTTGATCTAAAAGCTTCTTCAAACCTTCTTCACCAAGCTCACTTTCTTTTTTAGCTCCAGCAATAGAAGCTATAGCAGAAAGTATTTTTATCCCAGGATCATGGACTTCTGGTGCGGGACCAAAACATCCACGGCAAGGCATATTAGCTTTAACAGTACATTGTCCACCACAACCAGCTCGAGTTGCTGGACCCATACAAATTATTCCTTGAGATAAAAGACATTTTTCAGGATCAGGATTGATTTCATATGGGCGAACAAATTTGTTAATAACAATTTCTTCAGGTTTAATTCTACCACACTCTTCACACAATGCTGTATCACCAGCAACAACTGTGCCCGAAGGTGGTAATTCTTTACGAGTAATGTATTTGGTAATTATATCAATGAGAATTTCCCATTGTTTCCTAACAGGAGGACAACCAGGAACAAAGTAATCCACTTGAACTTCTGATGATAAGGGTAAACAAGAATCTAGTAATTTTGGTAAAGTCATTTTACGACCTTTTTTATATTCAGATTCTGTTTGCATATGGTTTGAACCTGAGCCATCCATATTATAGCCATTGACATATGCTTCATCTAAAATCTCTTTAGCTGTAAAGGAGTTTGCTAATTGAGGGATGCCTCCATAACAAGAGCATGCACCATAAGCAATAAGCACTTTACTTTTCTTTCTAAAGAGATGAGCCATT
>JAEORM010000169.1 GCA_016840905.1 Candidatus Gerdarchaeota archaeon
TACTAAAAAAGCTCTAGAAGGTCTTCCTCCTGGAAGATTATTTGGCAAACAAATTCTCACTGGTATTGGTATTTTAATTGCTGGAGTAATTACTGAATGTTTTGGTTATTATGGTTACTTCGGTCAAGTTTTACGTTCTGACCATCCCTTTACTGCAGCTGCTTGGACAGACCCTGAAATTGTTTCAAGCATTAGAAACCAGTTTTTCCATATGGAAGCTTTGCAGATAATTGGTTGGTGTATGATTTTAACAGCAATCATTCAATACTTCCTTTTCATTAAAGGAGGAGCTAGGAAATATATTCGAAATATTATTGTCCTTGGAGTCTTAACGATAATAGTCTTTGTTTTAACACCAATCATTTGGCATTTTGTTGATAATATGAGTTGGGATGTTCCTCCCTCAGATCCTGGTTTACATTGGCCAAATGACGTGATCCAACCTTATAATGCAAGTTTTGTTACCTATCTATTGGTGATTGTTGCTGGAGATTATTATCCCATCTTCCCATTCCTAGGGGCATCCTTATTAGGAGCAGTTATGGGTACAGCCTTAGCAATGCCTAATCCTCCCAGACGCCTCCCTCTTATGGGATTAGGATTATTTTTAGTACTTATTGTCACTGGTGTTTTTTGTACGATTTTTCTACCTTTTGATATTACTTTCAATAGACCCTATATGGGCTTTTTCTTCTTCCTAATAGGTGGAGAGGTCGGAGTGATAGTATTACTCTTTTATCTGGTGGAATGGCGAGGTAAAAGTGAGAAATTTGCTAAAAACATTGTTGTGAAGTATTTCCGAACTTGGGGAATGATTGCACTAACAATTTTTGCCTTACAAATTTGGTCACTCTTACCAAGAGCAGCATTCAATTGGACAATGTCAATTAATACTATGAATGAACAAATTGATCCCTTCACTCAGAAAGGTTGGTTTGGCATAGTTCTGCTTTTTGCTATTGCAACAATATTATTCTATGATCTACTTGTGTGGTCTTGGGCACAGATCAATTTTGTAGGAAGCTATGAATGGCTAATTATCAAATTTAGTAGTTTAGCATCAGGACAAAAGTCAAATCGTTTGAATTTCAAATATATGCTAAATAAAGTGGATTGGATGAATTATAAACCACTTATCCCACCAAAAAAGGTAAAAGCAGTTGAAACGGGTGAGCTGTGAAAAGCTTATCCTTATTTTTTCCCATTTTTTAGAAGAAGTTATATTACTGTTCTACCTTAGTTCTTATGAGGAAAAATGGAATCAGCACGTACTTCTTGGTTTAAACGTTCAGGTAAACCTCTTAGTGATGATGAGATTTTTGAAAATTTAGTTCGAGTAATCTTCCAAGGAGGTTTGAGTTGGGAACTAATTCAGAGAAAATGGCCCAGTTTTCAGCAAGCATTTGCTAATTTTTCAATTGATGCTGTAAGTAAATTTACTGAAGATGATATTGCTAATCTTATTGAAAACGAGAACATTATTCGTAATTCTGTTAAAATAGAAGCTACTGTTCATAATGCTAAAGAAATGCAGAAAATTACTCGAGAATATGGTTCTTTCTACAAATATCTTGATTCTATTGGAAGAGATAAGAATTATGCAATAATGATCAAAGATTTTACCAAAAGAATGAAGCGATTGGGAAAGAAATCAACGTATATTTTCTTGTATAGTATTGGTGAGAATATAGAATGGGATATTGAATAAAATTTTAAAAATAAAAAAAGAATGATCACAGAAAATCTGTGATAAATTTTTAATTTAATTTTTTCGCTTTTTAATAATAGCTAGACCAGAAGCAAGTAAACCAATGAAAACAATGCTTAAAAGAACGCCTGGTGCTGGTAGGGAAGGTGTACCACTTGAGCTTGGATAAACACACATGTTATCAAACTCATCTACCCAACCTGTTGGGGTGGCCCAATCTCTAACAACAAGGCCATAACCAGCATTTGCTACTCCTTGGATAACATAACCTGTTCCAATTGGTTGTTCACGATAAATAGCACTAGTGACATCCCATACAATGGTATTACCAATGACTTGGCCTACTTCAAGAAGTGGATCTGATGCTTGCCAACTATCTGTGTTAGGATTCCAATAGAAGGTACCCATAACCTTTGCACTACCGTCACCATCGGAAAGGTAATATCGTGTGCACATTAAATTAGATTCATTGAGCCAAGAATCACTAACCCATCTACAGGCTAAATGAGCTCTATATTCGTAAATATCTGTACCACCTTCTGCTACAAGATCTGTGGAATCAGAATTAGTAGATAAGCTGGTATCGACAAAGAAATTATAATCGTATCTCACTGTATGATTTTCATCCATAAGAGGAGCTTCTAAAAGAGTGATTTTTAAAGTAACTTCGTCATCTGTTGGAGGAGAATGATAAGTAACTGAAACATCGACTCTAGTAATATCGCAAGCATTGATACCATCTGCGTCACCAGTAGAATCGTTTTGATAACCTGCAAATGCAAAGCTAATATTAGTTAATGAAATAACAAATAAAGCGAGGAGAAATA
>JAEORM010000170.1 GCA_016840905.1 Candidatus Gerdarchaeota archaeon
AGAATTTGGTTACTCACGGAGGTGTGAACCATTCAGAAATTTACTGGAATATTTGTCTCTATATTAACACCATTTAATGAGGATTTAGAAATCGATTATGAAACTATTAAGGACCAAATTGATTATGTTATTGAGAAAGGTGTTCATGGTATAGTTGCATGTGGTGTTAATGGAGAATTTTCAAGTTTAACGATAGAAGAAAGGAAGAAAGTGATAAAAACATCTATTGATGCAGTAAAAGGTCGTACACCAATCATTGCGGGTGCTTATTCTAATAGCTATAAAGGGACTATTGATCTTATAAAATATGCAGAAGAAAATGGCGCAACAGCATCAATAATCACAAGACCTTATTTTTTCAGAAAACCAGCAGAAGAAGGATTATACAATTATTTCAGTAGAATTTTCGATGTGATTAAAAAATTCCCTATATTCATTTGTAATGTACCGATTTATACTCCAATGGAATTTAGTACAGAACTCATCGAAAAACTTCTCATGAAGTACAAAAATATTGTGGGAATAAAGGACTTGAGTGGTTCAACAGATATTATTTTGAAGTATGCTGGAACATTTGAAGAGTTATCTGTTTTAGTGGGGAGCGATAGAATGGTTTACAATGGTTTAAATGCTGGTTGTGATGGAGCAGTCAGTGCAATTGCTAATATTTTTCCAGAATATCTCTTGAAAATTTATAATACATACAAATCTGGTGATGTTGATAAGGCTTGGTCTGAACAAGAAGCTTTGACTGGAGTTCGAGCATTAATGCAACGATACCCTTCAAGAGCAGCTCAGAAATTTTTATTCTCAAAGATTACTGGAAGAGAGTCATATGTTCGTCCACCACTTGTTAATTTAACAGATGAAGAAAAAGAGAATCTTTTATTAATTTTAGGAGATCATGGACTTCAATTCAACTCAAAAATAATTGCTTAAATTAGTAATATGACTAAAAGATTTATATCCTCTTTTTATTATCAATTAGAAAAAAGTGATTCTTTACACTTTTTGACAAACAGGAGAATAATAAATGGCAAAAAAGAAAGAGGATAGAAGAACTGAATTAGAAAAACAAGCTGAAGTGAAATATTTTGAAATGTCAGATGGAACTAAAGTTAGAGTATTAGATTTTAATCTAGCTGAAAATCCAAATAAATACACTTTGTTTTTCATTCCAGGATTCATTACTGTATTCCAAAGCTGGCACAAAGCATTGGAACTTTTATCAAAAGACTTTAGGATTTATTATTTTGAATCTCGTGAAAAATTTTCTAGCATATTCCCCAATCATAAAATAGAACGAAAGACTGACCTTCATAAGATGGCTCACGATATTAAAGAAGTTATAGAACAATTAGGGCTTGATAATACCAATTACCTCACTGTTTGTTCTTCAACAGGTGGTACCATCGAAGTTGAAGCATTAAGCAATGATTGGTTAAAACCAAAAGGTGCAGTAATGGTAGGACCAACAATAGCATATCATGTTAAATGGTTCATTCCTGCGGGAGTATCTGTTTTACCTGAATTTGTTAAATGGCTTTTTATGCCTTTTACAAAATGGGTTTTAAGACGAGCTTATGTTGATAAAGATGCAGAACCCGAACAATACGATAAATATGTTCGAGCAGTAGAAGAAGGTGTTCTTCGTAGAATGCGAAAACCTCTAAGACAGATGAGAGGTTATAGTTGCTGGGAAATGCTTCCAAAAATAAAGACTAAATGTATACTTATTGGTGCTTCAAAGGATATAATGCATGCTACAGAAGAAACTATTCGAACTAGTGAACTAATTCCTAATGCAAAATATCTTGATTTAGGTAGTAATAAAAATGCTCATGATGAGCCACTAATTGATACTATTAAAGAATTTATTACTGAAATCGAAAAAGAAGAGAAGAAATAAGAAAAAGTTGCCTTTGCAACCTTCTCTTTGTTTTTTAGAAATCCTCTTCCACAGAGGTAGGTTTACGAACACCAGTTGCAAATGATGAAAATTCAGTTATTTTCCATTGACCGTTCTTATTTTTGGCTAGAGCTATTGGTGTTGGGAAATCTTTACCACCACTTTGGATTACAACACTAGCTTCTTTTTCGTCACCAGAAACAGTTAGAACATACATAGTTAGCTTTTTCTCATCAAATTTGTAATCATTCTTGTAATTTGCTCCAAGATAAGATTTAGCGATATTCGGATCTTCTCGCATATGTTTGAATAAACTCTTATTTGTTGGACCCAATTTTAAACCAGAAGGTGAAAAGTCAGCTTTCTCATTGTGTTTTTTAGACAAAATTACCGTAGCCATTGCATCACCTATATCAACCTCTTTTACACTATAATTATATGCAGCAATTGCAAAGTAAAAAACTGATTGAGCTGGGTCACTAGCATTCTTTTCCCAAGCTTCATTGAATTTATTGAAATCGGTTATCATTGAGCCTGTAATAGTTTTGGATTTAGCCATTTTAGCACTTCTCATTGCAGATGCTCGGACACCCTCATATGATTTATCAACAGTACTATCGACTGACTCATCAATTTCACTTTGGACCTTGGAAGTGGCTTTATCTACTTGTCTATCTACTTGCCTATCAACTTCATCTTCAACAGCATTACTGACAGTTCTTTTGACTGCTCTTTTGATTCTATCAAACATTTCAATCACATCACAAATTATTCTATTAGGAATTTTTTTACCTAATATAAATTTTATAATGTGAAATTATCAACATTAGAATATTACTTTTTTGTATAAGAATCATAAGAAAAAGGATTTTTATTAGGTCAATTTTGCTAATTCGTCATATAATCCCTTTTCTTGCAAAGCAGGATATATTTTTCTATAAATATCAAAGTACTTGTCATATGTCTTGCTATTGTTAGTTATTGGATTTCTTTGATCTTCGATATTTACCATTTGTTTTGCAGCATCTTCAATATTTTTATACAGACCAGAACCCACCCCAGCTAAAATTGCTGCGCCTAATGCTGTAGCTTCTTCTACTTTCCCTTTAATTACAGGTAAATTACAGATATCTGCTTCAATTTGATTCCAAACTGAATTCCTAGATGCACCACCAGTTATTCTCAATTCTTTGATTGAAACGCTAAGTTCTTCAAACACTTGGAGATTAGTCTTTATTTCGTAGCAGGTAGCTTCCATAATTGCTCGTATTATATGATTTCTAGTATGTCCTAAACTTAAACCCATAATTACCCCTCTGGCATTAGGATTCCAATAAGGAGCACCTGCACCTACAAAATGAGGAAGGATCATCACGCCCTCAGAACCAGGAGGGATTGTTTCTGCTTGCATGCCTAATAAGTCATAAGGATCAAGATGTGTACAAGAAGCAACACTTTTTTCTGCTGATGAGAAATTATCTCTAAACCAACGAAGAATTGAACCTGTAGTAAAAATACTCGCTTCGAAAACATATTTTCCAGGTATTGCATGACAACTACATAAAACTCTTTTCTTAGGATCTCTTTGGCTTTTTTCTAGAAAGGCTAAGAGAAATGTTCCTGTACCAGTAGTTGCTTTAATTCTACCTGTTTTTGTTACACCCACACCAATTGCTGCACACTGCTGGTCTCCTCCACCAGTAATTACTGGAGTATCTTCTTGTAAACCTAATTCAGTAGCAGCTTGTTTTGATAAACCGGAGATTTTCGCCCCAGAAGGGAGAGGTTTTGGTAGTTTCTCTTTGGGAATTTCAAGAGTGTTTAATATTGCATCAGACCAGTTGAAAGTGTTTATATCAAAGAGCATAGTTCTTGAAGCATTACTATAATCAGTAACAAATTCATTTGTAAGTTTCATTTGAATGAAATCATGAACTAGCATGAATTTGTAAGCATCTTCAAAAGCTTTTGACCAATTTTTCTTTATCCAAAGTATTTTTGGTGCTGAAAAATATGGATCAATTGTTAAACCTGTTAATTGGTAAATTTTATCTTTTCCTAATTTCTCTCGGATTTCGTTACATTCATTTATTGTTCTTCTATCCTGCCAAACAAGAGCTTTACTTAATGGTTCACCCTCATTATTTACTGGAACAATAGTTTCCCTTTGATTTGTACAGCTAATACCAGCTATTAACGAGGAATCAATTTTCGATGATTTTAGTGTCTGTTTAACAGTTCTTTTTGTCACGTCCCACCAATCATTTGCATTTTGTTCAACAAAAGCAGGTGATGGATAAATACAAGGATATTCATCATAAGAAGTTGATATTATCTCGCCTGTTTGATTAAATAAAATAGCTCGACCACCAGTAGTACCTATATCTATACTCAATAGATATTGTTCATTTCTATCAGACATCTTTTACACCGAATTAATTTTAATCTAATACTAGTTATTATTGGAAAATAAGAAAATTTCCCATTTAAGTTTCATTCCTTTTTAGCCACAATTAAGAAACGATGACTTGTAATATCAAGATAACCTTTCTCACAAATTAAAAGATGAAGGTCTTTCAATTTTTTATAATACTTATCAACAGAAAAATCTGGCACTTGCCAAGGGATGGCTTTCAAATAATAGATTATTGCACCAATATCAAACAACCTTGTTTTGAGTGAGCATTCCATTTTTTTAATAATTGTAAATCCTTCATCAATCATTTCTTTAAGAGCATAATTCATATTCCAATTTGCATATTCTAACTTTGTATTAGCACCGATTAATTGATTCAATTCTAAATCATTTTCCGCTCCGACTTGCTGAGTAATAAAATAACCATCTTTTTTGAGGATTCTTTTTACTTCTTTAATTGAATATGATTCATGACGATTGATAATAAGATCGAATTTTTCGTTTTCAAGATTCAAATTATTTTCATCAGTGAATTCAATTACTTTTATACCAATTGGTTCTAGATTCTTTTTGGCAACAGGAATATTTGGTTGATAAGATTCGGTTGCATACGTAAATTTTGGTAAAGGTTGTAATGAAAGAAGAAATTCACCGCCACCTGTTCCCATATCTAACATTGATTCGACTGTTCGGACATAAGGTATTATTTCACTAGAATAACTCCAAGTTAATGGTTCTGTAACCATACGATCACGTATATGAGAAAAATCCCATCCAGAGAAAGAATGGTTTGAATCCTCTATAAATAATTTAAAAGTTTGATATTTTGAAAATTCTGACATAATATTAACAATTCACAAAGATATTTTAACTCTTTTTAAAAAAAATTTGTGTTTAAAAATGTGAAAATCGAATAATTTAATAAGAAAAAGAATGGTAGTTCCGTAACGTTCAAAAAAATAATTGTATCTAAATTATACTATAAAGATTAAATGTGGAAGGTTTATTGAATTGAAGATATTTTTCGATGAAACCCAAAAAGAGCGAGGGAAAATTAATACTAACTATTCTATGCTTCGAGATTCTTTAAGAAGCGAAGGTTTTGAAGTTGAATTGTATAATGATTTTCCCATTTCTGAAAAAACATTGAGATGTGATGTATTCGTCTTTGCCTGTCCTGATGGATCAAAATTAGGAAAGACTGAAATCGATGCCCTTCATGCGTTTGTTAATCGAGGAGGTAGCTTATTGGTTATTGGTAATGCTGGTGGTGATAGAGGTTTAAGAACTAATATGAATGAAATCTTGAACCCTTGTGGTATCGAAATGCTTTCTGATCAAGTAAAAGACGAAAGTAACAATGAATTTAACATGCCTACACATCCAGTTGTTAAAGATATTAAAAATCATCCTATTACAAGAGGAGTCTCTGAAATAGTTATTGTTGCAGGATGTACAGTTAGAGGTTCAGCAAATATACA
Source organism: Candidatus Gerdarchaeota archaeon (assembly GCA_016840905.1). Next base: position 5,807 of record JAEORM010000170.1, read on the forward strand.
AGGAATAGCCTATACATCACCAACTGCAGATCCACCTAATGTCCCTGTAGTGGTTGCCGGTGAATGTAAATCAGGCAGGGTAGTTGCTGTTGGATCATATCGTTTATTTTCAAACTATGGTGCTGGCCTTAATCTAAGAAATAATAGAACCTTCGCATTAAATATCTTTAAATGGTTAGCTCGTGCTGAAACCGGAGCTGGATCAGGAGTGGATAAACAAACATCTCCACAATCTCCTCAAAGAGTGGCTGCAGTGGTACCACCACAAACTCAACCTATAAGGGAAACAACTTCAGTCATTCCTCCTCGACCACCTGTAACATCCACAAGTGAACAACCTACTATTACTACGCCCATTTCAACTACTCAACCAAAACCAGCAGTAGCAGCAACAGCTTCTGATCAATCTGTTTTACAAGAGATTGAACGATTAAGATCAGATATTTCAGAAATGCGAGAAATTATTGCCAGACTTTATTCTGATTCTTTAGGGTATCTCCAAGAGATGAAAGAAGAAGTTCGTTCAATGTTGGACTATATTCGTACAAAAGAAGGTTAGTTTAAACTTTCTTTTTATAATTTTTTATCTTTTTTATTCCACAAATTAATTAACTTATAATGTATCTTTTATTCAGAGGTCATTTAAGCATCTTTGAGGAATAACTATGAAATTCTCAACTTTAGCAGAATTCTATGGAAAATTAGATTCAACAACTAAAAGATTGGAAATGATTGATATTTTAATGGAACTTTTCCAAAAAACAGCCCCCGATGATATGCGATGTATTATCTATCTCACATCTGGTAAAATTGCTGCAGATTATGTTGATATCGAGCTTGGTTTTGCTGATAAAATGGTTATCAAGGCTATTGCTAAAGCTGTTGGAAAATCAGAAGATGATGTTAATGAAATGTTTAAACGAAAAGGTGATTTAGGGGAGGTTGTCCAAGAGCTAAAAAGCAAAACTGGACAACAGAATTTAGGGGCTTTTTTGGGTGCTTCTACTAATATTGAAGAAAGTAAACTTACTGTTCATGAGATTTGGGAAACACTAATTAAAATCGCTCAATTAGAAGGTAAAGGGTCTAGTTCAAAGAAAATAAATTATTTAATAGGATTATTCTCTAAATCCTCAGCTTTAGAAGCAAAATATATCACACGCATCATTCTTTCACAATTGCGTCTAGGAGTCAAAGATCTTACAATTATTGAAGCATTATCTCGCAAATTTGGTAGCGGTGATGATAAATCAAGAGAACGAATAGAACATGCTTACAATGTTTCGAGTGATATAGGATTAATTGGAGAAGTGTTAGCTAAAAAAGGATTATCTGGAATTGATAAAATAGGGATAACTGTTGGAGTGCCAATAAGAATGATGGCTGCACAAAGAATGAGTACAGCTGACGAAATTCTTGAAAAGTTAGGAGGTTCTTGTGCATTAGAATTCAAATATGATGGCGAAAGAGTTCAAGCACATATAAGTAATCATAAAATTTCCTTATTCTCTAGGAATCTCAATGAAATATCTTCAATGTATCCTGATGTAATAGATTCTTTAAAGGATGCTTTGCTTTCACACGATCTTATAGTAGAAGGAGAAATAACTGCTTGGGATCCTGAAGCTGAGAAATTAAAACCATTTCAAATTTTAATGTCAAGAAAGAGGAAATATGAAATTGATGAAATAATAGAAAAAATCCCCGTTAGAGTTTTTCTTTTTGATATTCTTTACAAGGATGGACAAAGCCTTCTGAATAAATCCTATCCTGAGAGAAGAAAAATACTTGAGGCATCTGTAAAAGAAAACAATGTCATTGTGCTCTCTTCTCGAGAGATTGTTAAAACAACTGATGATTTTGAACGATTCTTTGAATATGCTATTGAAAATGGTTGTGAGGGGATTATGGCGAAAGATATACGCGAAAATACCCAATACCAAGCTGGTAATCGAGGATTTCTATGGATTAAACACAAATTTGATTATACCTCCTCATTTAATGACAGTTATGATTTTGTTGTAGTAGGAGGATTTTACGGGAAAGGTCGAAGAAAAGGTACCATTGGAACTATTCTTCTCGCAGCATTTAATCCTGAGGAAGAACGGTATGAAACTGTTTGTAAACTTGGGAGTGGGTTTTCTGATGAAGATTTGAATAAGATAACTGAAGAATTGATGAAAATAAAAGTCACAGAAAAACCAAAAGATGTTTATTCAAAAATGGTTGCTGATATTTGGTTCTACCCAACAATGGTTTATGAAATTAGAGGGGCTGATCTTTCAACCAGTCCCATCCACACTTGTGGAATGAATGAAATTAAAGATGATTTTGGTATAGCTATTAGGTTTCCACGCTTTGTTAGATTCAGAGATGATAAAGCACCTGAACTAGCTACCACAACTCAAGAAGTAATTGATGCATATAAAAAACAACGATTACTTGCTCATGATAATTGAAGCGAAACTAATAAGAACAAGATTTAGTAATTATTATAAGAGATTTTCATTAAAACAGTTGGAGGATTATCAATGTCTGATTTAAGAAACAATGAAGTAGAAGAACAAGGGGAAAAAATTGAACCTACAAGATCTCAAGTAGAAATTGGTGGAACAATTATCACAACAGAAGAAATAACCCCTAATAAAGCATTGAAACAACTTCGCAATGTTGTAGGTGAATATGAAGATTATGTATCTGTTCAAAGTAGACGAAAAACAGACAAACTTTTCCGCGATTTTGTAATTCTTAATCTAACTAAAACAAATGATAAAATAAAAGAAATTCATTCTTTGCTTATTGAGAAACAACAAATGTCTACTTGGGCTTCTGCTGATGCATTAATTAATGATATTGGAATATTTTTACGTGATGTAGCAAAAGGAGATTTTGGTTTCACAACATTTTTCGAAAATCCAAAATTATTAGAAATGGATATTTCTCAATTATACTTGGTTGATAATGAAATTCTTTGGTCTTTAGGAGTAATTCATGAACGAACAGAAGCATTCATGGAAATGTGTAGATTAAGTTATTTTGAAGATATTGATCTTTGGTTTGAGACACTTAATAGAATTCTTGGCAAATTAATTCAACTTAATGATGACAGAATAAAATTAATTGGTTCATATGAGAGAATTTCTTATTAAGAGACTAGTATTCTCCTAATTTATTTTCCATTAGAAATTATTTTTTTCAAATTTTCAGTCAAATTAGCTAGAGTTGTATTTTGTATTGTTATAGTTTTATCTCGAGATGTTTGTCCGCTTGTTAATTGAATATTTGCAGAAGGTATATCCAGTAATTTAGCTATGAATTTTAAAAGTTCTTTATTCGCTTTCCCTTTATCTGGGGGTGATTTAAGATAAAAAACCAATGTGGCAATATCTGAATCATAAAATACCTCTTGAGTTTTGCTATTAGGTTTTACTGTTATACTTATAACAACATTATTGTCTTTTTCCTTAGCAAAAGGAAAATTATTCATCTGTTGACACTTCCATTTCTTTCTTTGTTACATTCTCATCTGCAAAATCTATCATCATTTTATATGCACGTCTGAAGATTTTACTTGCTTCTTTTGGTGAGGTATGGTTTGGATCTTCAACTTTAGGTGATTTAGATAGAACAAATAAATGGAGATTTCGTTCTTCTAAGATATGCTGAATTTTAATTATCCTATCTGCATAAGCGATATCTTTTTTCAAAGGTTGCCAATTTTTAGGCTTTTTCATTCGCAAAAAGCACACAAATGAAGGAAATTTATTTCCCATACTTTCATTAAGAATTATTTGTGCAGAGAGAGAATCAAATGAAGCTGGTTGATCTTCAAAATCAATCATAAAGCGAACATTTGTAGGAAGCATTACTTCGCCTTTAACTCCTTTATCAGCTAACTGTTGTAATTCAATAGCAGGTGTGGTAATAAATTCTATTTCTTCTAATTCCTCTTGTTGAGTGAATTGATAATAAAAGAGTATTTTTCTTAATATTTCAGGCTCCCAATAGTCAATTCTTATTATAAACCACAATGGAATAATGAACAAATAAATATCAACTAGAAATAATGAAGTAGAAATGAATAAGCGATTAGCAATTGCTAAGAAAAGAATATAGAGTATTCCTATTCCAAAAATTATTGTAACAAATAACCATCTTCCTTTAGGTTTTTTAAGATCAAATATAGCAGCAAATTTTTTCTGTTTGCGTTCACGATTGTTTAGTAGGTTAAAATAATCAGATAGAACCTTCATTTTTGAATCAATCCAAATCGGTTTTTCCTCTGATAATTTTGGTTCCTCTGTTAACTTCATTCTTTTTGGATAAAGTAGTAGTATGGCTGCAATAATTAAAATCAAACCAATCAAAAAAGAACCAATTGAAATTTCAGTTTGTTCAAAAGGGAATATTCCTCCGATTGGTAAAACTATTTGAAATACAATTCCAGTAATAGCTAATAGAAAACCAATGATTAATCTTGGTATTAAAGGAAATCCTTTGAAAAGCCAAAAATCTTCTTTTTTGATTATTAAATCGACCATTCTCGTCACCTTAGTATCAATGATTTATTATCAATTAGTTTAATATTTATTAGGTTAGGTTTTATTATTGATTTTCAAAACCTCTTCCTCATTACTATTTTTCTTTTTAATTGGATATAATAATATCTTAGAGATAAAACTAATACTCCAGAAAACAACTGAAACACCTATTATCATAGATATGAACCAAAATTGGAAATTAGATAGAAAATAAACTAAAGATGAAATCAAAGCAGTACCAAGTAATAAAGCTAGAATTTCCAAGGTTCGAAGGTTAATTAAATATGGTGAAAACCAACCAAAGATAAGCCAAATAACTAATACACTAAATATAGCATAATCATTTATCATTGCAAAAAGTATGCCAATTAAACTACAAATTCCCCCTTGAGCTAAGCCGATTACCATCGCTTTTGAAAAAGATCGCAAATTATCAATTCTTTTTTGCTTCTTGTTTGGTTTATCTGAGGAATTCATAATTAGAGAACCTATTTAATACTTTAAAAAATTTCAGTAGTTTGTTATTAAGCAATTTATTTCGAAAAATAGGCATAAAGACTGAATTGTTATCAGTTTTTAGCAAAAAAACTAAAAACTGTAAAGGTAGAATATTAGAACTGAATTAAAAATAAATAATAATTAATATTTGAATTAATTATTTTATACTAAATGGTGGGGTTCATGCTTCCAATTTTACAATCATTAGAATTTTCAAAAATTATTCCTTTAAGTGAAAAATCTGTTGAAAGAATAACCTTTCATAATGGTATAAATAAATTTCTTGCTGAAAATGGCTCTGGAAAGACAACCTTAACTGATCTTATTGAACACTCTCTTGTTAGAGATGCTCATGCTTTTGCTTGGAATGTTTTCTCAAAGAAAAGAGTTGATAGAAATGCTTATGTTAAATCTGAATGGCTTTTTGGTGATGAAGCTAATTCGATTGTTCATGAGTTTACCGATGCGGGAGCTAGGACTCGTGTAACAGCTTCGAAATTTTCTAATAAAGCTCATACACGTGAAATGTATTCTGATTATATTTATAATAAAACTAATTTGACCCTTGAACAAATACAGAAATTTTTCGAAGGAGTCTATTATAAAAGAGAAAACGATTTAAATCTTTTAGGGACACCTGGTGAAGAAACCTTAATGGATTTTTTTGAACTTCTAAATAAAACCATTCGAATGGAAAGTCCCTCAACAATAAAACTACGGAATCAAATTGGTGAAGTAAAAAGACAAATTGATATGAGAAGAACTTCCCGTCGAAAATATGAAGCCCAATTAGAAAAGATGGAAATAATTTTTGCTAGCGCAGAAACCTCGGCTGATGCTTTGGATACGCTTGGATCACGCAAGGGAACACTTGAACGTGATAGTGCAAATCTAAATGATATTAT
>JAEORM010000171.1 GCA_016840905.1 Candidatus Gerdarchaeota archaeon
AAGTGATGAATGATACATCAGAAAATATTGATGAAAGAAAAATTGTAAAAGATGAAAATCTTAAAGTTCATCCTGAAATTACTCGGTCAAAGACAAAAGCAATAAAGAAAAGAAAATCTTACAGATTTTTCCAAAGAGTACCAAAATCATTTGTTGAAAGAATGAATCAACCAATATATACTCATATTATTCTTGGAGTTGCTGCTTTTCTAAGTTTAACCAATATAGCTTTTGGTATTTTTGGTATTCTAGCTATTTTTGGTCTTAAAGAAAACAATTCATGGCTACTATTTGAGAAAATGGCAATATTTGGTTGGGAACAATTGAAAATAACAGGATTCATCCTAATTATTATTGGGATTGTTATGTTTTGGTCTATTCCTTATTATTTTAAAAATAAAACACAACAAGCAGATTCATATCTTGTAATAGGTTCAGGTATTAGTTTGTTATTTGGTGTGATATATCTATTAATCATTATAGCAGATATAATATCAGCTTTGGTTGAAAGTATTAATACGGGAAATACTATAGAAATTGTAACTTATTTTTACTTACCAATTATGTTAGCAACAGTAGCTTTTCCTTTGTTTAGAGTATTAGTAATTAGACATATGATTGTTTTACCAGATTTGTTAATTGAAGATGATGAAATTAGTGAAGAAGAAATTTATTACCGGGGCAGAGGGCATTTCTTTAGGAAAAGGGGTAATCATAGATATTATCATGATAGAGGAAAAAGATTTCGTGGTAAGCATTGGAGAGATTGGGAAAAGAAATAATAGAAGTTGATAAAAAAATGTTATCAAAATTATTAGCCTATCTTAGAGCTGGAGGAGATGCAAATATATCAACTATATCGAGAAAATTGGATATAGAAGAAGGAACAATTATAATGCTTCTTGATCAATTGGTAAAATTAGGATATATAGAAGAAATAAAACCAATCTCTGATATTATTTTAGATCATTGCACAACAACAAGATGTGCTGGTTGTTCAAGAAACAATTCTTGTGATGATCTCATTAAAATTAAATATAAACTAGTTAAAAGATAATCAATATATGGAAATTACTTCTCTAAAAAGAAGAATTTGGTGGGGGAAAGAAAGTATTTGTCCAAATATCATTTGAAATTTCTTTTCCATTTTTTGATACTCTAATGATTTTCCCGCAATTATAATTATTTAATATATAACCCACCTTAAACAATCTTTTTTCCATAGCAAATTGTAAATCCTTTTTGTTTTTTGTCACTTGATTTTTACCATTCCATTTGGTAAAAATATGAATTAGTCGATGAAATTCTATAGCTGATCCCATTTGTTTCTCACTTCAAGAAATTTTTATCGTCCATTAATTGTTAATAATTCCAATCGACTTTTTTCAATTGTATGTTTTATTTGTTTTTTAATCTGATTTTTCATATATGTTTTACTTTTATCCATTTATATCACCTGATATTTTTTCATTTTATCGCCATTCTAATGTTCTGGCTTTTAGATGGCTTATTCGGTCATTAACCTGCTTGATAGATTCTTTTCTGATATTTTGCTTTATTTGATTTCTTTTTGTCATTTTTTTCACCTTATTATTTTATAAGTTGTTTTTGTTATCTTATCCATCAGATTCTTTCTAGTCTTACTTTCACTCAATTCTTCTGTTACATTTAAACTGAAATTTGCAGCCCACTCGGAGAACTTGTAATAATTATAGTCAATAATTTTGCTCTCAAAGTATTTTTTCTGTAATAACTCTAAAAACCGAGTTCTGGTCAACTACTATGCAAAGAATCTTCCAGACAAGTTTCTTAACATCTTAAGAAAATATTCTCATAATCTTATATAAATATTTCTCACATACTAAGAAAAGAGTAATGTGTGTATTAATAAAAATAAAATAACAGATAGATTACTCCAGGATAGTTTTGGCAATGTTTGGAGATTCAAATGGAAGTAAATTTTCGTCATATAAAGGTTGCAAAATTTGATCAGTAAATCGGGGATTTATTGATAATAATGGATAATCAGATTGTGGAAAAGTTTCATATAATAATTTTAATTCAAATTGTGTGAGAGATCTTCCTGTAAATCTTAATAGAGTTCTCGTAAAACCTTTTAACACGATGTTTTTAATGGATGTAATATCAAATTGCTCCTTCAATAAATTAAATTCAAAAACATTCATTTGAAGTGTTTCTAGGACATTAAATTGTACATTTATTTTTTCTTTTGTAATGTCAATTATACAATAGCCTTTTGGTTCGATTACTTCCACAAAACTTGTTCGTTCAATTGAGCCCGGATAAAGGATCAAATCATTTAATAATTTTTGAGAACGATGAATATGCCCTGAAATAATTAAATCAATATTATTTGGCAAAGGTAAAGGATCTATAGCACCATGTTGTAAACCAAAACGAAATTTTTTAGGACCAAACATTGCTCCATCATATAATTGATGACAAAGTATCATCAAGGGTTTTCCTACACTTTGCTTGCAAAGAAGTGTTAAGTTAGCTAGGAAAGACTTTGTTATTTCTTTTTGGAAAGGAAAACCAATCAAAAAACAATCATCTAAATCTAGTTTAGTTAATTTCATAAAGAAATGACTCTTTGGGTGAAAATTCATTAATGTAATTGGCAAGGCGGATCGTTCATGATTACCAGGAGCAATCATAAAACCAATATCATCCTTTAATAAGTCCTCAATCAATTCATAGGTTCGAACAATTACTTTTTTTGGGGGATTACTTCTATTAAATAAATCCCCACCATGTAAAACATAATCAACTTTTTCATGCCTAGCAATTTCTAATACATTTTTAAAAATCCTGAACATATGTTCATAAACAAATTTTCTAGCTTTAGAGTTTGTTCCTGTTTCATAACCCAGATGTGTATCAGACATAGCTAAAAAACGCATAAGCAGTTTACCCATTAGTAAATTAAAACTTTTTTTGTCAATTCCCAGCTTATTGTATAGCTTTATATAGGTAGAATACTATAATACGTATAGTATTCATCAATTAGTGTGAATAGAATACTAAAAGACTGAATGGTGATAGCTAAAAATGTTAAAGAAAATAAAGACATTTCGACCAGAAGCTCTCATTGCAGACGACCATTTTAGGACGTATGTTGAAGGGTTTGAATCAGAATTGTTGCGAGGAATATCCACTGTAGCGATACTTCAGATTATCAAACGCTATCCCGAAAATGGCATCTATGGGTACCAATTATTGAAAGCCATAGAAACAGAAACCCAAAATTTACTTGTTGTTGAAGAAGGAACAGTTTATCCATTGTTGAGAAATATGGAGAAAGATGGAATACTTCGCTCAAATAAAAGAGAAATAAGCGGTCGTCCAAGAAAATACTACACACTTACAGAAGATGGACTCAAATTATTAAATCATATGTCAGGTTTTTTTGGCAAATTACTATATGCTATGTCTCCTCTCATGGATTTTGAAGTAAAACTTCCTGAGGATAAATTTATGTATTGCCCAAATTGCGCTAATAAAATCAGATTGGATGATATGACGAAATTCTGTGAAATTTGTGGTTTGTATGTTGAGGATCTAGAAAATAAGGATGTGAGTGCATGAATACTATTAGTAATGATAATAGAATTAAGAAAGAAACCATTGATGAATTTCTTAAAGAAGTAGAAAAGAAATTACCATTTTGGTTAAAGAGTGAAAAAGAAGAACTAAAAGATGTTTTAGATGAACTTGAAAATCACATATGGGATGGAGCAACAGAATTGGCAGGTGATGAAGAGCCAACACTTGAGCATATTAGACAAACTATTGAGCATATGGGATCACCAAGTAAAATTGCTGGTGAATATAAACACAGAGGAAAACCAAAATTATTCATAACTGAAGAACTCTTTCCAATGTATACTAAAGTATTGATCATTATTGTAGGAGTTATTTTCGGTTTTAATTTACTTGGGACCTTAATAGCCTTAGCAGGTACCAGTACTTTTGGTGAATTAGCAGCAGGATTCTTTAGAGGATTATTCATCAGTCTCGCAGTAGCAATAATACTTGTTACAATCCAATTTGTAATATTATCAAAAGAAGGATATTTACCAAAAGATTTCGATCGAGTAACACAAAGATTACCTATTTCAATACGCAATTACTTTGTTACGAAGAAGAAGGAAACAACACAAAAAGAATATAGCAGTGTCGATAGAAGTTTCAGTGAAGAGACTGAAACTAGTGTTTATAAAAGAGACTTTATTTCCAAAGAGCCTACTATCCATACAACTCAAAGTCCTATAAAAGAGAAATTTGTTGATGAACCTAAGGTAAAAATACTTTCTGAGCAAGAGGTAATTAGGACAGACAAACCACAAGTGATCAAAGAAACAATTATTGTAAAAGAACCAAGAATTAGAGAAAGAGCACCTCAACCAAAAAGAGTTGTAAAATATCAAGATTCCATCAGAAATGTGCTTTCTGAAGGAATTACTGCAATGGTTTTTGGTGCAGCTTTTGTAATTATTGCATTCCTCCCTGTACTTGATTTCATTGGTACACATTTCAGATATTGGATAGCAATATCAGGTGGAATTACAATTGCTGGTGGAGTAATTAAATTCGTACGAGGAGTTGTAGGAAGAATTGTTCCCTTACAACAAGGATTGATGTTTTTAGGGATGATTCCTACTGCTGCTAACATTCCACTTTATCTTGCCTTAATAGGAAAAGGTGTCTATAAAAATCCAAATATCTTCAATGAATTCATGGCTTTATTAGAAAAAATCATTCTTAAAATTGGTTGGGAATGGGATTTATCTATTGCCACAAGAACAATAACAATTATTGTTTACGTGCTTATAGGTCTCCTTTCCTTGGCCCTTCTATCAGAATTTGGTAAAATAATTCGTTTAGGAGCTGAAGGATTTCCTGAAAAAGAAGTTAAAATTTATCGTTAGGGAATCTTTTCCTCCTTCCCCTTTTTTTTAATAATAAAAATAAAAAGTAGAAGAATCAAGTTGATACCCGCTATAGCAGGTATCGTTCTCGATCACTGTTTTTTCAGTATTCAGGCGCTTTTCGAGAGGTGATAAAGTGATTAAATAATCACTTGAATAGGGTTAAGGTATTTATGAACTAACCAATCGATCATTTATTAATTCGGATCAAAGAGTTATAAACAAATTCAGCATTCATTATTTCTAATTTTGTGTTTAATTTATTTTTATAGGATTTTTTAGTATTGGTCATTTTACATACCTTTTATTTCTTTTTTACAAACTTCTAACGAAGTTTTAGCTTAATAATATCTTATTCTAATATTACTAGGTTTTATTTACAGATGGAAATTATCCCAGAGAGTTTGCTTGGTTAAACATCCACTCTTTGGAGGATTTCCATTTTTGGAACTTCAAGCACTTTCTTGTATTCAAATTTCTTTGGGACGATATTTTTATTCATTTGAATCACCATACCAATCTCACAGTCGTTTGTGCGATCTTTTAATCTCACAATCAACTTATGTTGACTAAACTCAAAAACGAGTTCTGGTAAGTTATTTTACAGGCTCATTGATTTCTCTCTCATGAGCATCGAAGTATTAAACATATTACTATTTAAAGTCATCGTTATGTAGATAAGAAAAAATAACAATAGCAGTATATAGAATTAGCTATGAAGTATATAAAATCACAATTTGGTAAATTTTTCTAACAAATATATAGTTCAATATTGCTAGAATAATTTTAAATTGAAAAGAATTTAAGTAGCATTAAAAAAAACAAAGAAAGAAAGGTTTTCTAAAAAGAAAATTTTCTTTCCTATTGTACAAATTTACCTACTTCTTTATAGCGCATTTCAAACCAGGTTTTATCACGGATATTACGTCTGAACCAATCAGGCATAACCCAACCAAGATATAGGAATACATAAGAAACAAGAAAAACTAATTTTCTTATAGTCCAGAAGGTTAGGATAACTGCGGGAATGTTAATCTGGAATTCAAGACCAATTATAGCTCCACCCACAACATAGATCACCAAACCCCAAGCAATCATTAACAAACCTCGTTTTCTGATTAGCTTATCAGTTCTTCGTGATAATATAAAAGCTCTAATTATTATTCGAACAGTTATATAGATTTGAATAAAAAGAATAATTATTGACAATATTCTACTGGAATAATTAGTTATGTCAGCAGTTGGATTATTAGAATCAATGAAATACCAAGCATTTTCGTTAGTTGTAGGTGTGACACCATTGAATGCTAGAAAATAAACTGTTAGAACAAAACCAATGAGACCTGAAAAGATGATTAAATGAATTGATTTAACAATTTCATTATCTTTTAAAATATGCCTACAAGAAAAAACGTAAATCAACAGTATAGCTACTAAAGGAACAATTGTAGCAAGTGCTTGTAGTACTTGTGCAACATAATCATATCCAAAAATTTCCAAGGTATAAGCCAGTGCACCACCTACAGCTCCTATTCCAATGAGGAAATAAGAGCTAAAAAGGAGGATTGTTCCAGCTGTTTTCTTTCGAAGGAAGCTATTCAACAAAGAAAAGGCAAGGAATAATACTGCAATTGTAGTTAGCCATGAAATAGCGATAAAAGTCCAAGTAATACCTGGTTCGGTAACGTCCATTTATAACACCTCATCCTTTAATTGATCAAAAAACCATCTGAAACTTTCGAAAATATTTTCACCAGTTTTAGCAGATGTCTCATAACAAGCCCATTTGTAGGGGAGATCCAAAAGGCCAAAATCTTTTATGAATTGATTTCGATCCATACCTTCAGGTTCATCACTTTTATGTAAAAGAACCAATACAATAACATCTTTGTGAATTTGTGCATTGATTATATTATAAAACGTTTCACGTGCAAGTTCAAAATTCATTAGATCTGTTTTATCGACTACAAAAACAACTCCATCTGATTTCTCATTCACTTCCGGCCATAAAGCTCTAAAATCCTCTTGCCCACCAAGGTCGTATATATTAAATTCTAATTTCTCTATTTGAATTGTTTCTGCACGATTAATGCCCATTGTTGGTTGAGTAGGTACAAAACGTCCAGTTTCCAGATATTTCACTATTGTTGTCTTTCCAGCGTTAGCCAATCCACAGATTGTTATGTCTACTTCTTTCATGCGTCTTCTAAACAGATTTTTAAAAAATGACAATGAATTTATCTCCTTTATGTGCTAATTTTATCTCCAAAGATCATCTTCTATATCATTTGTGATATCTTTTTCCTCTGTTGTTGATTCTTCAACAAAGTCAATATCAATTGTTGCTATCGAACTTATCTTTATCTTAATATGACCACTTTGCATCCCTGCATAAAGATTTGGCATTATTTCCTCGACAACTTCAGTTTTCAATAATGATTTACCTTCTAGCTCCTTTACTAGAAATGAGAAGACTTTACGAATGCCTTCCATATTATATTTCATTGAATTGAAAACTGCTACAATCGCTGCAATGTTATCTCTACTTCCTTCTGATGGTAATTGAAAAATATAACTTGAATAGTACATGTCTCCGATTGCTGCAGATGAAAACTCACCGGGTTTCGCACCCATAGGCATTGATTTGTAGGTTATTTCACTAAGCACACTTTTTGGTAGTACATTTGGATGTGCTTTTACTAACTCTAAGCCTTTGTCACCCATTTGAACTAAGCATAAACTGATAGGTTTCATGTTTAATTATCACCTTTTGCGGCAATGAAAATTCCTTCTTCACTATATCTTTGTACGCTTATTTAAAGCACTTATTCTTTAGGCAATTTTAGTTATTGTTTTTTGAGAATTAAATTGAAATTTAATGTTAAAAAAAAAAGAAAATGAAAACTACCAAACTTTGTTAACGTTCTGATAGTTTTGTAACGAGTATCCCAATGACAAAAATAACTATCCCAAATGCAAAACTTATTCCGATATTTATCCACGCTAAATTTACATTTGGTGTTATCATTGTTGACCTTAAAGCATCAATAATATAGGTTAAAGGTAACATCTTTGAGATAATATTAATAACAGGTATTTGTGCAACCTCAAAAAAGGCTCCACTTAGAAACATCATGGGAAATGAAAGAAAATTACCAACAGCAGTTGATGCACTTGGGTTTCTTACTATTCTTGCAGAGATCATTCCAAGACCAGTAAAATTAAGTACTGCTGCAACAGTTATTGGAATGATTTTCCAATCAAGGACATCAATAATCCACCTATAATCTTTTGATCCAATTTTAAATACCAAATAACCAATAAGTAAAATT
>JAEORM010000015.1 GCA_016840905.1 Candidatus Gerdarchaeota archaeon
AGGTTCAGCACGATGTTTATTTATTGGTCAAATAGTAAATCTAAAGCCAAATAGCAAATATTACTATCGTTTAGAATGTTATGATAATAAAACCAAGGAATTGCTAGCTGCAACTGAATTCATAAAATTCAGAACGTCATTTAATTTAGATGAAGCAAACAAACCGATGTATTTGAGTTTAAGTTCTGATCTTCATGGTGGAAAGAAAGGACGTTTTATGCGAGGAAAGGTTGAAAGGAAAACAATTCGAGGAAATTATCCTCTTGAAAGGATATTTAGTAAAATCGCTGGTACCGAAGCTGATGTGACTTTTGGTGAAGGTTATTCCTTAGCAATAACAACAGGTGATTTAACTGATAATGCTTCATACTCAGAATATTGGGCTGATCTATTCAAACGATGTTCAAAAGTTTGGAATCATGTACCACTTATAACTTGTATTGGCAATCATGATTATTATTGCGGTGGAAGTGGAAAAGGTAATGTCACAGGTGGAAGAGAAGAAGATTGTCGATATTGGCATCGATTTATTACTAATCCAAACAATAGCCCTGGAAATTTATTAGGTCATTGGTATTCATTCGATCAAGGTAATGTACATGCTGTTTTTCTTGATACTAATGGAACTGGTTGGGGGAAATATAAGATAGATTGTGGTTCAGAACAATGGCACTGGTTAGAGAATGATCTTCGCAACTGGCGCCAAAAACTTGCTCGAGGTGAAAAAGCTCCACAGTTTTGTTTTGTTTTTCTTCATTCAGCAATTTTGAGTTTAGGTTTTTGGGGAAGAGGATTTCATAATGGTAATGATGAACGTACGCAAACATTTCTGACACCTTTATTCCGAAAATATGGTGTAGATATTGCTTTTTGTGGACATGATCATATCTATCAAAGATCAAAATGGTTGAATACAACTTATATAGAAAACGGTAGATTTGGTGGAGCACCAAGACCTTATCTATATTGGAAGAAACGAAAAATTAAGTATGATTTATTACGTATTGTTGAGAATAGACAAACAAGAGTATACACAACAATTTATGTTCCGCCAAATAAGGATCATTTAACTAACATAGAAAAAAATGATTTTGAGAATACAAAAAGGATTATTAGAACTGAATTATTGAAGCAACCCACCGCTGCTAATTATTATTTTGGAATGCGAAGAATAAATCGACAATTAGGTAGACTATTTGATAAAAATAAACTATTAAAAGAAAAATTGGTTGATGAATTTATACTTCCAAAATTACTAGATCATGTCTGGTTAAGATCTTATGCAGTAGAGGATTATATGAAACCAACAACTCGTGAAATCATTGATATGGTTTTCCTACCACCTAATTCTGATTTTGATTATTTATCATACGAGATTAATTGTCCTGAGAAACTTGTTGGATAAAAATTACTTATAAATTGATTTTAAGTATAAATTATAGCTGTATTATATCAAAATAAAACAATTTAAGAAAGTTTTATAGGATAGATTCAAGTTTATAGTGAGCAAAAAGTGATTTTCATTCGGTGAAAAACCTTGACCGACCTTAAGAAGAAATTATACATACCAGAGGATAGACTAAAAGCTATCAATGATTTCTTGATGAAAGATAATAATCAATTGATAGATAGCCTTCTTGCTATCGTAGAAAAATACGGTGGTGTTGAGACAATCAATAAGAAGGCTGCCGAAGCTCGAAAGATAGATAATCTTATGCATCGGCTAGAGAAGAAGAATCCTGCTTATGTTAAGGATCTTAATTGGTTGATTGAGCAAAGGGATAAAAATGCTTTCATAACCATTAGTGATTATCGTCATAAGATTCTAGGAAAAGAAGCTGATTCTATAACTTTTCCAGATGATTATGCTGTAACTCTTGAAATTAGTGCATGTCAATATTTTCCCTTTTTAATGACCCAAGCAAAACAAGCTGTTGAAAAACAAGAGCTTATGCCAGCTCGTGTTATTCGAGTAAGAAAAATGAAAGAACAGGAAGAAGATGGCGATCTCCTAGCAATGACAGCTGCTTTACAAATAATAGGTGCTTCAGGTGTAGAAACACTCGATTCTAAGGGGACAGCCCCAGGACCAGATGGACTGCCAGTAAATGTTCATTTAGGAGGACCTGCTACTATTACAGGTTATTTTGGTGGTGTAGGTCAACCAAATGACTATGCACTTAAATGGATTGATGAATTCCTCTATTATTATACCAATTATGGTATCCAAGCTGCTTTGAATATTAATCCAGGTACAGTAATAATTGGTTATATGCTTCATAAATTAGGTATAGATTTAGAATATAAAATCTCAGTTTTTATGGGTAATGATAATCCATTTTCATGTTTCTGGACTCTTATGACTGCAAAGCTTTTCAGTAGAGAAGATGGTTCAAGTCCCTTAATAGGATTCAATTTGTCAAATTCAGTGAACAATGAAACAATGGAAATAACTGCTCAATTTAGGAAAGATTTTGGATTTGAAGATGTTATACGATTTGAGCATCACATAACTGAAACCTATAAGAGTATAGTTCGTCAACCATACGACCGTACTGATGAATTAATAGAATTGGCTAAAAAGGTTAAGAACGTTAGTGCAAAACACGAAGGTGGGAAAGTGGCTATTGAAGAAACCCGCAAACATCCTTCTGATATCTTAGATTATTTCAGAGACAAATCTGAAGTGATAGAATCTGGTGATATGGATGCAATGTTACAAAATTATCTCGATAAGCATCAATCAGTTAATATTACAGCAGAAGCTTTAACGAAGAATAAATTATCCTTTATAGCTGCACGCAATTTACACAAATAAAACATTAAGGAGAAAAATTATTATGGGAAAGAAATTTGTTCCAGGAGGAGTTAGTCCAGCACTAGTTACTCCTTTTACTAAAAATGATGAAATTGATGAAGAAGCATATCGTAAATTAATACGATTTGTTATTGACGATTTAGGTGTAACTGGTATCGTTCCTGCTGGTTCTACAGGTGAATTTTCTTCACTATTTTGGGATGAACAAAAAAGAATTATTGAACTTGCAGTAGATGAAGCTAATGGCAAAGTAGATGTTATGGCTGGAACAGGAACCAGTGGTACAAAGCGTACAATTGAAATGACTAAACATGCACTTGATGTAGGTGCAGATGCAGCATTAATAATTACACCTTATTATATGAAGCCTTCACAAAGAGGATTGTATCAACATTATTCAGAAATAGCAGAAAAAGTGGACATACCTGTTATGCTCTACCAGTTACCTGCTCTAACTGATGTTGTTTTACCTAGAATGGTTGTTGAAGATCTTGCAGTAGAACATGAAAATATCGTTGGTATGAAATGCTCTTGGGGTAATATGGCTTATCTCATGGAAATACTCGAGAGAGTAAAACCTGTAGTTCCTACTTTCAAAATACTCTGTGGTTGGGATGAAATCGTTATGCCAGCATTAGCTGCTGGTGTTGATGGTTGTATCCTAGCTTCAGCTAATTTTATCGGTGATTATTGGGTTAAAATCAAAAAACTAATTGATGAAGGTAAGATTGCTGAAGCCCGAAAATTAGAGATGGAAATCCATAAAATCACACGAATTATCGTTAAAACTGGCGCAACAGGAACAAAAGAAGCACTAAATATGATGGGTGTGAAAGTACGTAAACCACGATTACCATTAGAAATTGGTGGAAGCATTAGTCATGAGCTTCGTTCAGAATTGCGACTTGAATTAGAACGTATTGGTAAAGTAAAAGCTGAACCAATTATTGGCTTACCTGAAACTCCAGAGAAAATCGTTGAACGCTTTGGTCAAGTCGATGTCACTCCAGAGGTAATTTTGCAGAACAAGCTACTTGTTGGTGAAGGATTCTTTGGAGGTGATCGTCCTGAAATGGCCCATGTAGATTTACTAATGGGTCCAAGGGATGGCCCAGTTGGTGAAGCATTTGCTCGTGCAATTGCACTAGTAAAAGATGATCCATCAAAAATTGAGGGTCATGAACCTCTCTTAGCTCTATTAGAAACAAATGAAGCTGTTAAACCAGAAACAGTCTTGATACCCAAAGTCTTTATTCAAAACCTAAGGCAAGCTTCAATGGTTTTTGGACCTGTTCAATCTGGTGTGGCAAAAGCAGTAGTTCAATGTGTCAAAGAAGGTTTTATTCCTGAAAAATATGTGAAGGATTTAGTCATAATCGCATCTGTATTTGTTCATCCAACAGCAGTATCAAGGAATAGAGTTTTTGTGAACAATAAGAAAGCAACTGTTATGGCTATTAGAAATGCTGTAGAAAATAAACCTGATTTAGATTTTCTATTTCAAGCTCCAGCAAGACATCCCTTAAAGAATGAACCATAAGTTCATTCTCCTCTTTTTCTTTACTCATTTACAGATTGATTTGAGAATATTTTTAAAACGGGTTGATACTATCAACATAAGTTAAACCTCACAATGAGGTTATTTCCAA